>JBGOWS010000061.1:0-10448 GCA_041478735.1 Thermodesulfovibrionia bacterium
AAGCCTCCTGACGAATTGTCGGCAGAGGATGTCAAATCTTATCTGACGTATCTGGCGGTAAAATGCAAGGTGTCTGCCTCAACGCAGAACCAGGCGTTTAACTCTTTATTGTTTCTGTACCGGCATATTCTGAAGAAAGATGTTGGCGATCACAAGGATATTCCCTGCGCTAAGAAATCGAAATATATCCCTGTCATTCTTTCGAGGCGGGAAATTGACGCTGTATTGAAGCATCTTTCATATCCCTATGATCTTGCTGTTGCTGTCAAACTTCTGTATGGCTGCGGGCTTCGTCTTTTTGAATGTGTAAAATTACGGGTGAAAAATTGCAATTTCGACGACGGAATACTTACTGTCCATGGTAAGGGCAGTAAAGACCGGTCTGTGCCTATTCCGCAGACAATCATGCCGGAGTTGACGGCCCAGTTTGAGGCAATAAAAAAACTTCATGATGAGGACCTTGCAAAGGGCTACGCCGGCGTCTTTCTCGATGACCAACTCGAAAAGAAATATCCTTCAGCCGTCAAGGATTTCATATGGCAATGGTTTTTTCCCCAGCAGTCTTTGACTTTCGTGGAGGGAACCAGTGGGAGCGGGAATAAAGGGACGTTCTTGACTAAATGAACTAAAGTGTTAAAAGAGCCTTGCGGTGTCGCACCTTGACTTTTCGGGCGGGTGAAGAAACCATGCGCCCTTTGGTACATTTTATAATGCATTTCTACGGGCAGCTGTTCAATATCGCTTCTGTCATAACTTTTTAAAGAAATAAAGAGGGAGAACACAATGGCAAAGCCGATCAAAGAAACACCAATTTTTAAGGGAGAAAGAAGCAGAACATTTTTTTGCCATGGTTCGGAATAAAGAGAGCAGGAAGGTTTCCGACGCGGGGCGATTGCCTATTGTGTGAATGTTTGGAATTATGTTTAACTATTGTTGGTGGGCGATGACTACGGGTCCGAGTACCGGGTAGAGATTTTTTCCGGGGCGTCAGGACGTGTTCTCAAGGAACCTTTAATCCCGATTATCGGGAGCGCCAATCTCATTGTAGCACGCCCACCTTGGTTATCTTCGTAGTTTATAATACACTTCTAAAATCAGAATCAGGAAGGCAGTTCTTTGGACAGGAAAGACATTTTCAGGTTGGCTAAAGATCCCAGATTTATTTCGGGAATATATAACTACTGCGATCGGTGGTGTGAACGCTGTACTTTTACTTCTCGCTGTCTGACCTATGCAATAGACGCAGGGGATAATGATGATCCGACAACTCGTGATCTGAACAATGAGGCATTCTGGAATAAGTTGCAGTCAATATTTGAACAAACGGCTGAGATGATAACCGAAATGGCAAAAGAAATGGGAATTGATTTAAATTCTCTTGATATGGAATCTGCGTCTGATGATATATCCCTTCAAAAGGCTAAAGCTGATAGTCATGAGCTTGTTATAGCAGCCATTCGTTATGGGAAAATGGTGAATGACTGGTTTAAATCAGAATATCCGTTGTTTGAGCAAAAACAGGATGAAATGAATACTCTTATGGAAATTGGTATAGATAAAGCCAGCCTGTATGATGAAGCTGATAGCATTCAAGATGCTGTGGAAGTTATTCGCTGGTACCAGCATCAGATCGAGGTAAAACTTAGGAGAGCGTTTACACATGATGATTTATTCGATGAAGAAGAGGATACAATATTGCAGAATGATGCAAAGGGTTCTGTAAAAGTCGCATTGATTGGGATGGACCGTTCTATTGGAGCCTGGGGAAAGTTTCAAGGACATTTTCCTGAAAAAACGGATAGCATCCTCGATATCCTTTTGCATTTAGATAGATTACGGCGAAGGACTGAAGAACTGTTTCCACAAGCCGGAAGTTTCAAAAGGCCTGGATTTGATACCTAAACCCTTAGCCTTTTGGCATAAGTTGGACTTGAAGAAATAAACACCCTCCCCTTCATCCCCTCCCATCCCCGGCCTCGCTCCCCGGCCATGCTTCGCTTAGCGGGGCTGGCCGCGAAGCGGGGCAGGCAAGGGAGGGGAACACACCCCTTCACCCCTCTCAAGAGGGGATTTTCCCTGAAGCGAGAAATTTTAAAAGACCGGGATTTGATGACAGAAATAGCTAAGGTGTCTTTATATTGTATGCCTTGATTTTTTTATGGAGGTTGCTTCGCTCAATATTAAGGAGTTCCGCTGTCCTGGATATATTCCAATTATTTTCCTCAAGCTTTTTCGTAATAAAGTCTTTTTCAAAGGAGTCTCTTGCCTCTCGCAGGGTTTCAAATGTGAAATAGTCTGAACGGGCTGGCTCCCCTATGACAATGTTTTTAGGTGTTACGGTATCTGATGGGGTCATTATAACAACTCTTTCTATCACGTTCCTGAGTTCCCTGATATTTCCGGGCCAGTCATACGCCTCCAACAGCTTTAATGCCTCAGACGTTATCTTCTTCGGTTTCTGTCCATACTCTGCAGCAAAATACTTAAGAAAATAATCAATGAGTTCGGGTATATCATCTTTTCTGTGCCTCAAAGGAGGGACAAGTATCGGTATGACATTAAGCCTGTAAAACAGATCTTCCCTGAAATTACCTTTCCTTACCTCTTCCCCTATGTCTTTGTTAGTGGCTGTAATAATCCTGACATCTACCTTTATGTTTCTGTTGCCCCCGACACGCTGAAACTCCTGAGTTTCTATAACTCTAAGTACCTTTGACTGAGTAGATAGCGACATATCACCAACCTCGTCAAGAAATAACGTACCTTGATCTGCAAGCTCAAATTTACCTTTCTTTCTTTCAAATGCACCGGTAAAAGACCCTTTTTCATGGCCGAATAGTTCGCTCTCAATAAGCTCCTGAGGTATTGCAGCACAATTCATCTCAACAAAGGATTTATCTACTCGATTACTTTTAACATGCAGGATGTGTGCAACAAGCTCCTTACCAGAACCGCTCTCACCGAGTATCAATACCCTGCTGTTACTCTGTGCAGCCATGTCTATCTGTTCTATAAGCTGGTTCATTTTTTGAGAATTGCCGATAAGTCTCCATTTTTTTATTAAATCCTGTTTAAGGGCTTTATTTTCAATCTCGAGTGTCTGTCGTTCAAGCGCCCTTTTTGCAGCTAACAAAACCCTTTCAAGAGAAAGAGGTTTTTCAAGAAAGTCATATGCTCCCATCTTTGTTGCTTTTACAGCAAGTTCTATATTTCCATGACCCGAAATCATGATTACAGGTAAGTCAGGTTTCAGGTCTTTCATATCTTTAAGTGTCTGAACGCCATCGATACCCGGAAGCCATACATCAAGTAGTATCAAATCCGGGTTCTGTTCTTTTAAAATTCTAAGCGCCTCTTCGCCAGAACTTGATGTAAGAATATTATATCCTTCGTCCTCAAATATACCCGAGAGACTTTCACGGATTCCTTCTTCATCATCTACTATTAGCACGACAAACTCTGTCATTTTTAACTCTCCCTTATAGGGATCTCTATTGTAAAAACAGTACCGTTTGGTTTATTATCCCTAACCCTGATATAGCCTCTATGTTCTGCTATAATCCTGTTTGCTATTGCGAGGCCAAGTCCGGTACCATCCTTTTTAGTCGAAAAATATGGGAGAAATAATTTCTCCTTGTCCTCATCCCTTATACCTGGCCCGTTATCTGCAATGTTTATATATGCCCTATTAGACACGGTATCAAAATTAAGTGTTACATTAATGCTGCCAGTGTCAGGTATTGCCTGTAATGCGTTGTCAAATATATTTATCATAACCCTTCTGAATTGCTCTCCGTCCAGGTCTACCAAGGGAGAATTATCTGGTGTCGATACATTTATTTCTACACCCTTAAACCCTTTGTACAGATTAACTACCTCATCTATTATGGCAGGAATATATGTTGGAGTTTTATTTATTTCGGGCATCTTACCAAACCTCGAAAACTCATCAACTAATTTCCTGAGGCTGTCTACTTCCTTTATTATGGTTTTTGCAGACCGTTGAAAGACCTGGTCAAAATCAGTATCCCTGTTCTCCCATTTCTTTATCATGCGTTCTGTTGATAGTTTAATAGGTGTTAGAGGGTTCTTTATTTCATGCGCGACCCTTTTTGCAATCTCCTGCCATGCGACTACTTTTTCAGCCTTTATGATATCGGTGAGATCATCAAAGACAACAAGGAGACCGATGTATTTTTGAGAATCCTTGAGACTGGTTATGAATACCCTGAGGATAGCCCTCCTATCACCTATAATTGCTTTTATTTCTTTTTCAACACCCTTGAATTCCTGCCCTTCTATCCCCCTGACAAGGTTCTGGAGTTCTTCAGAATTTATCATTGATATAAGTTCCTTGTAACTCTTATTAATAACTTCTTCAGGTATAATATTAAGTATTGTACATGCAGCACCATTTATCATAGATATGTTCCCTGAGGTGTCAAACATAATAACGCCGGAATTTATGTTATCAAGTATATTTTCGATAAAAAGTCTTCGTTTATCGGAGTCCAGATATGCAGCCTGTAATGATTCTTTCCCATCCTTCAACTCTTTTACCATGTGATTGAATGAGTTTATAAGAAGTCCTATCTCATCTTCCCTGTTAAGAGCGACTTTTATATTGAGGTCACCAGCAGCAACCTGCTCTGTTGCCTGTGCGAGACTCTGTATAGGATCCGTTATTCCTTTCGCAATCCTGAGGGCAACCCATAAGGCCATGAAAACAACAATCAAGGTGAGGAACCCGAGGATTAAAAGGTAATTTGTTTTTATCGGTACTTTCCATGTTTCGAGTGTTAGATAATTTTCATAGGCATCCTTAATATTTTCTACATTATCAGTAATTTTCTTGGGTATAGAGGTTTCGATGACTATTATGCCTATCTGTTTGCCTTCTTTGTATTCAGGTGCAACTGCCCGAACGGTATCTCCTTTTTCACCTGATATGACCTCGACATCTGCCTTGCCTTCAAATGCAGCCCGTACAGTTTCAGTAGCATTTTCTGGTATGTCTGCAAGATGTCTGACATTATAATTGTCTGCGGTTGTTTTGCCGGTTGATAACGACTTTGCATAATCGAGTGCCTTCTGTCTTTCAATCTCATAAAAAGTTTTTGCAATTTCTATTGACCTATCCAAAGGCTGTTTTAATTGTGGAGTGAACCATCGTTCTATATAATTTGTAATAAGACCGCTCGATACAATAAATAAAAAGGTAGCAGGTATCAAGGTCAGGACAACAAGAATAACTACGAGTTTTGTTTTAAACTTGTATCCAAGTACCTTATTCCTTCTCTCAAAGTATAGTTTTACAAGGCTTTTAGCTACAAAGAACATTAGAACCAGTAAGGCGATAATGGTAAGGTTTAAAAGTGAAAGAAGGATGAGCTTTGTTAAAAATGGCACTGCCTTAAGTCTCATGTAATGTAATTCAACTCCAAAGGAAATAATAACTATAAGAAAAACTGTTACCAGGGAGATACCAAAACGGAGATTTCTCATTTGACTGTCCCTATGTTAAAAAGAGAAGAGTCTTTCTTGATCTTAAATTCATTTTCAGACAAAAAAATTAAAAAGTGTCCTATAACAGGGGGCAATTTTCTTATCTTAGACTCAACAGTTATTCTTATAAAATATACTCCTGATTCAAGTCCTCTTGTATTAACAAGCTTCAGGTTATTGATGTTCATTGTCCATCTTACCATGGATTCAAATGACTTAAATCTTTTTTCTACGAGGGTATCCCCATCATTTGAGGTTGCAAAATATTCCATTTTTACTGGATCGCACTTCAAAGTTCTTACGATGAGTTTACCGAGTACAAATTCATCCGGCCATATTTTCCAGACCTTGAAAAGGTCTATATAAAATATAAATTCCTTTGGTATTCCATTCCTCAGTTCCTCGATGTATTTTTCCTTAAGAGAAAGGGCAGTTGTGACATAAATTTCATTGTTTTGCAACTTTACTTCAGGCCCGATTATTTCCGCACCGCTTGACAGTGAATGTGAAAGCAAAAGGTAACAGGTAATAAGTAAAAAGCAGAAGATTGATTTGGACTTACTGCCTATAGCCATATTTTGACATTTAATTCTTGACATCTTTTAAAAAATTTATTTTCATTATAGCATACTTAAAAATCGTGAGGCGTCAGGTTTAAAACAAGAGATAACGGTTTAATTTTACTTATTACTAACCCTTTATGCCATAATAAAACGGAGGTGCTAAGTGGAGCTAAAGGTAATAAGGATAGATATTCCAGAAGGCTGTAATATCATCCTTGGACAAACACATTTTATAAAAACAGCAGAAGATCTTTATGAGGTCATAGCAACGACTGTCCCTCAGGCAAAATTTGGCATTGCATTTGCAGAGGCTTCAGGCCCCTGTCTGATAAGGACAGAAGGTAATGATATCGAACTTATTAATATATGTATCAAGAACCTCCAGGAATTGGGCTCTGGCCATGTTTTTTGCATCCTCCTTAAAGATGCATTTCCCATTAATGTTCTCAACCAGGTAAAGAATTGTCCTGAAGTATGCAGGGTTTTCTGCGCAACAGCAAATCCAATTGAAGTGGTTATTGCAGAAACATCGCAGGGCAAAGGTGTGATAGGAGTGATTGATGGTTTTTCCCCTAAAGGGGTGGAGAAGGCTGAAGATAAAGCTCAGAGAAAAGAGTTTTTGAGGAAGCTAGGATATAAATTATAGTCTCGCTTATTCCAGTTCATCTGACTTGTAGCGGTGCAGGAAATTCTATCGTCTATTAAGGCTTTTAGACCCTTTTAGTCTAATTTGTTATGAACCTAAAAGATACTATTGCTATAGAAAGATAACCATTTAAATGAGAAACTTTCTCCCTTTTGTGATTGCTATTGCTATATTTGTGTCTTTTTTCAGGCTTGGTTCTGTGACGCTTTTTGATGTTGATGAGGCTGTGTTTGCAGAGGCAACAAATGAGATGGTACAGAGCGGCAATTGGATAACACCAACCTATAATGGAGAAAACCGCTACGATAAACCTATATTCTTTTACTGGCTAATGGCAGCCTCCTATAAGCTCTTTGGTATAAATGAATTTGCTGCAAGGTTTCCATCTGCAATGGCTTCATTTTTACTTGCGCTATCCGTTTTCTTTTTTGTAAGACATTTCCTTGATAGTGAGAATGCTCTTAATGCTTCAATTTCATTGGTTCTATCCATATATTTTTTTGTTTATTCCCATGCTGCAGTGACGGATATGACATTGACTCTATTTATAAGCCTTTCTCTATTTTCATTTTATTTTTCAATAAAAAGTAATGGGGGAACCTCGAAAAGGGCAAAAAGTTATATTCATGGATTCTACTTATTTTCAGCCCTTGCCTTTCTGACAAAGGGACTGATAGGAATAGCCCTCCCTTTTGGCATCGCTATAATTTACTTGTTAATTTCGGAAGGATTTAGAGGTGTTAAAAAGGCGGTCAGTTTAAAAGGGGGGATCCTTTTTTTAATTATCTCAGCACCCTGGTATAGTGTCCAATTAGCCGTTAATGGTCAAGAATTTATTCAGCAGTTCTTTATAAAGCATCATTTTATCAGATATACAGAGGTTATCTCAGGGCATAAGGGCCCGATTTATTATTATATCCCCGTGTTGATTTTGGGCATTTTCCCATGGATTGCTTTTTTGTTTGCGGGGATAAGGAATGCCTTTAAAGAAAAGGATAAACTTGGTTTATTTGCTTTTGTATGGTTTGCCTTTGTGTTTGTATTCTTCTCGTTTTCCATAACCAAACTTCCTAACTATATTCTTCCCGCGATACCTGCTGCATCAATACTTATATCTCGTGGTATGTCGATAGAAAAACAGGGAAGGCAATATGCAAATGTTTTTATCGCAGTTGTATCGGTGCTAATAGGCATTGCATTTGTCATTTCTGAGAAATATCTCTTAAAACTTGGAATTAATGAGATAGGCTGGACACGTGTTGCTGCTGTAATAATGTTTACAATGACGAGTGTAAGTTTATATGCTCTACTAACAAAGAAGACACTTTATAAATATTTGTCGGCTATGATGATTATTTTTCTTTTTGTGTTTTCAGTAAAAGCCTTGCCAATTGTAAATCAGTATCTTCAGGGCACACTTTATAAGTATAGTCTATATGCAAAAGAAAGGCTTCACGACGAGGGAAAGATAATTGCCTATGGAATAAATAATCCGAGTATTGTCTTTTATTCAGGTCATAAGGTAATAAATACAAACAGTGAAGCCGAATTGATGACTCTTATATTAGCAAGCAAAGGGAACATGATTGCCATTACAAAGGCAAAGAATATTGAAGTTCTGAAAGGTCTATGTTTTAATGTATTAGAAGATGATGGAAGGTATGCTATTCTTGAGAAAGCGTAATACAGAACACCAGAAATTGGTACTCTGTCTTATGTTTTTCTTATTAACGCTTTCATTTTCTTTACTTTATTTTGATGCAATTATTATCTCATGGATAAGGCATTTTCGCGCCAGCAATTCTACTATTTTTTTATTGTATCAATCTGCTGTTCCTTCGATAAAGATTATCACACATGGTACAACCATAATAATAGCTGCATTTATACTTTATGTATTTGGCATGGTTTTCAAACAAAGATTTTATGAGGTTGGTAAGTCTTTAATTATAGGTTTTGTATCATCCGGTATAGTAGTGCAGATTTTGAAACACCTTATAGGAAGGGCAAGACCAAGATTAACTGATAATCCTGTGTTTCTCGGCCCATCATTAAAAAGTGGATATGATTCCTTCCCCTCAGGGCATGTCACAGTAACATTCTGTTTAGCGTATATACTATCACAACATTATCCGAAGTATAAAATTGTATTCTATGGTTTTGCAATTCTTACTGCCTTTGATAGATTAGGAGGACTTTCCCACTTTTTTTCTGATGTCTTAGCAGGTGCTGTTTTAGGTCTTATTGTAGGAAAAGCGTTGTCAGTGAAAATGTTTCATTATAGGGAGCCAACAATATCATAGAGAGAAATGCTAAAAAATTATTGTCACTGCTGTGTTCACATGGCGAACGAGGGGACATTTCTTGCACGGGAATGTGAAACATCTTTTACATAGGGTAAAAATTGTATAAAATAGTCCCTTCAATCATGAGTTCAATTACTCATACATGATTGTATCAGAGGATAGGGGGACACAGGAAATTCGACCCTTTCACTCTAATTTGTTATAAATATTTTTTTATTGAGGAGGAAGGATGATACCAGAACTTAAATATGATGATAAAGGTTTAATACCGGCCATTATACAGGACGTAGCAAACGGTGATGTTTTGATGATGGCCTATATGAACAGGAAGTCCCTTGAAATGACACTTGAGACAGGATTTACGCATTTCTGGTCACGATCAAGACAGAAATACTGGAAGAAGGGAGAGACATCAGGCCATGTTCAGGAGGTTAAGGAAATTTTGTACGACTGTGATGAAGACACTCTGCTTGTTAAGGTAGTTCAGCACGGCTCAGGTGCTTGCCATACAGGACATAGAACATGCTTTTACAGAAGTGTTGTAAAAGAGAATAAAAAATGAATAACCCAAATAATGCAATTGTCTACGACTCGTAGAGAAATGATGCAGATGTTGTGAGAAATTTTATTTTTCGATACCTTAGTGTACTTTTAACTGATGGTTTTAAGAATATTTTAGTGAATATTGCCAATAAAAATGTTTTCAATAAATTCATCGAGTTAAATAAAATTTTGAACAATGTCTGCATTATTCGGGATTAATATAGGTGTACGGTTTGTGGGTATATCTATGATCCGGAAAATGAGACTCTATTACCACAGAGAATTTTGATGTATTATAATGCGGTATTTAAGAGCTTTAGTGCTCTGAGTCTATTTGGATGTCTGAGTTTTCTCAGTGCTTTTGCCTCTATTTGTCTTACCCTTTCACGTGTAATAGAAAAGTGTCTCCCTACTTCTTCGAGGGTGTGGTCTCTATCTACCCCTATACCAAATCTCATTCTTATAACCTGCGCTTCCCTTGGAGTTAGAGTATTAAGAACCCTCAGTATCTGCTCTGTGAAATTATTTCTTTCTGTATCGGAGTATGGGGAAGGACTATCTTTATCACTAACAAAATCCTCGAGTTTTGAACCTTCATCCCCTAATGGAGTTTGAAGAGCTATTGGGTCCTGTACCGCCCTGAATATATCCTCGACTTTTTTTGTAGGAACTCCTAATCTTTCTGCAATTTCTTCTTTGCTGGGTTCTCTTCCAAGTTGGGATATCAGTTCTCTGGAAGCCTTAGTAACCTTGTTATAAAATTCCATCATATGTACAGGAACTCTGATAGTTTTTGTCTGATCAGTTAATGCCCTCGTTATCGCCTGTCTTATCCACCATGTTGCGTATGTGCTGAATTTAAAACCCTTTTCATATTTAAACTTA
>JBGOWS010000315.1:0-2535 GCA_041478735.1 Thermodesulfovibrionia bacterium
AAAATGGCAGCTATAGGAGAACTTTCTTCAAATATAGCTCATGAGATCAGAAATCCCCTTGCATCTCTGAAGGGTTCTATAGAGATACTTAAGGAAGATTCGGTACCCAGAAATTATAAGGAGAGACTTATGGAGATTGCCTTGAACGAGATGGACCGTCTCGACCGCATCATCACTGATTTCCTGACATATTCACGGCCTGCGCTGCCAGAGTTTAAAAGGTTTGACCTGCACGAGCTCCTTGATGAGACTATAGAACTGATTAAAAACATTGAGCAGAAAGGCTATGTCTCTATAGAGAAAAATTACAGCGGCATAGTTGAGGTGAATGCAGACCCGCAGAAGATACGGCAGGTATTCTGGAACCTTGGACTGAATGCATTAGAAGCTATGCCTGAAGGGGGGGAGCTTATTGTATCTACAAGAAACATGGGCGGTGTTGTGGGAATAACCTTTAAAGATTTTGGGGGTGGAATAAAAGAAAAAGACATTGAAAGAATATTCTATCCGTTTTTTACTACAAAGGAGCGTGGTACCGGGCTCGGACTTGCGATAGCTTATAGAATAATAGAAGAGCATAAAGGCAGGATAAGTGTAAACAGTAGTCCCGGAGCAGGGACTACATTCGAAGTTATATTACCGAAGACCAATGGAAAAATATAAAGGGAAGATACTTATAGTAGAAGACGAAAAAAGCATGCGGGAAGTGCTCAAGATTCTTCTGGAAGGGGAGAACTATTTGGTAACGCCCGCATCTGACGGACTTGAAGGAATATCGTATATTGACAAAGACATCTTTGACCTTGTTATAACAGACGTGAAGATGCCCCGGATTGATGGTCTTGAGCTGCTGAGGAAGACAAAAGAGATATCCCCCGATACCCTGGTAATAATGATAACAGCTTTCGGGACGACAGAGTCTGCAATCGAAGCGATGAAATTAGGTGCCTATGACTATATCAATAAACCATTCAAAATAGACGAGATTAGATTAATTGTAAAAAAAGCGATCGAAAAGAAAAGGCTGAGAGAAGAGATTTCACTCCTGAGGGAAAAGGTAAAAACATCATATGCACTTGAAAACATTATCGGAAAAAGCCCTAAAATGCAGGAATTGTTTACAGTAATTCCAAGAATAGCGCAAAGCAACTCGAATGTCCTGATAACAGGTGAAAGTGGCTCGGGCAAAGAATTGGTTGCGACTGCCCTGCATAACCTCAGTCACAGGAGGGAAAAGAATTTTGTAACAATAAACTGTGCTGCATTTCCTGAGGGACTACTTGAATCAGAACTCTTCGGGCATATGAAAGGCTCTTTTACTGGTGCAATATACAACAAACAGGGGCTATTTGAGATGGCAGATGGTGGAAGTGTTTTACTCGATGAGATTGGAGAAATGCCAGTGAACCTTCAGTCAAAACTACTCAGAGTCATTGAGGGTGGCACATTCAGACGTGTAGGCGGGACGAATGACATAAAGGTTGATGTAAGAGTGATATCAGCTACGAATAAGGATATAAAGGAAGAGATTGCGTCAGGCAGATTCAGAGAGGATTTATATTACAGACTGAATGTAGTCCCTATAATTATACCTCCTCTGAGAGAAAGGAAAGAGGATATCCCGTTGCTTATTGATCATTTTCTAAGAAAAACATCCAGCAATCCGAAAAGGGTTACGCCTGAGGCTATGAGATTATTGTTGGACTATTCATGGAAGGGGAATGTTAGAGAACTCGAAAATGTTGTTGAACGTATAGGCCTTTTTGTAGACAGAGAAGAGATAACGCCGGCAGACCTTCCATCTGAGATAACCGGATATCCAGGTGATATTAAATACATTTCAGAACTTACTGAAGAAGGTGTTGATATTGATAAGATAATCGAAGATGTCGAAAAAAAGTATCTCCTCCAGGCACTTAAAATAGCAGGCGGTATAAAGACAGAAGCGGCAAGACTTCTCAATCTTTCTTTCAGGTCCTTCCGTCACAGGCTGCACAAATATGGAATAAAATAAAGATACACGATACATGATTCAGGACATCAGGCATCTTGCATTATGTATCAGGATTAGGATTTCATAAAAATCTTCTGACGAAATATTGGATCATGGTACAGATTTTATATTACTCCTATAGATACTATAATCGCCTTTTCTATTTCCTTCATCTTTTTGTCGCTTATCTTGCCTGCAAAAGGACCCCTTATAAGTAATGATTTGTCTATTGTTGTTACCTGTTCACATTTAGCCATAGATGTCTTTGATAAACCACCTTCACCCTGTTGAAGTAAAACATGGGTAGGAGATGGTCTCAAATTTGTAGACAAAGGAACGACAATTATATCATTGGCTAACTTATTTCGGACATCTAATGAAACTACTAAGGCGGGACGATTCTTAATATCCTTTGGCTTTGAAGGCAGATTAACTAAATATATCTCTCCTCTTTTCGGATACTCAATCATTCCATGTCCTTTTTGCACTTTCCGCCGCTATGTTAGTCCACTCCCCGTCTTCTTTCTTCTCCTTTTCTGAGA
>JBGOWS010000025.1:0-14534 GCA_041478735.1 Thermodesulfovibrionia bacterium
GTTCATGCCGGCGGGTTATGTCATAGACCTTTTCCATCTTCGGCAATAATCCCTTTAATTCCCGCGCAAGCAACCAGTCTGCTATGTCTCCCCTCATACTTGCCTCTCCTACCGCCCTCTCTGCCTGATTGATACTGGTTCTTAAAAGCTTTAACTGCTTTTCAAAAAACTCTTTCTTCTTCTCCCCTTTCTTGGTGTTGTTTATCTGAAACCGGTTCTTCTTCGCCTGCTTCTGGTAGTTCCGCACTTTCTTTAAACATCCGCTTTCTTCTAATTTCTTTATAAGCCGGTGGCTCGTCTTTATGCAGTCCCACATAAGTTCGTTATTCGTCGGATAATGTATGTCCGTCTCCACTACCGTGCTGTCGGTCCTCAGGCTTTTGCCGTCTTCTACATTAGCTTCTTTCATCATTATCCTGTTTATCCCGACCATGAATCCCTTCAGTGACTCGCCCTTTATCTGCGATATATATTTGTGGAATAACTCAAATGAAAACGGCTTACGCCCGTCAAGCTTAATGAATGCGCTGCATACTTTGGAGTCATGCTGCGCATATTCAAGTTCACGATAGTCCAGTTTCTTTATCTCTTTGTAAAGGGCCGCTCGTACTATCTGCTCTGCTGTCGGACTGTCCTGCCGTCCTATCTCGCTGTCTTTCCCTATGCCTATTATGTCTCCCTTGACTATCTCGAACAGCTCCGGGTGTTGCTCTAACACTGTGTCTATCAATGCCAACTCCGGGTCTAATGCCCAGTTCGGATTTTCAAATCTCAGCTTCAAGTCATTCAGTATTTTCTTCATGTCTGTCCTTCTTGCCTTATTTTGATTTTCATCGTAAAACGATGTAACCTATTGTAGTATAAGGCGATAGAGTTTATAAACAGACTCTAAATAGTCATGCAATAGTGGCAAATTGACACTATTGCATGCTGTATTGTGACATAAATACGAAACACACCCTAAGCCTGAAGTGCATCAGGACTACAAACCGGCAAGCGCCAAGCTATCCGCTATCCGAAAGGGAATTTTCACAGGCTCTCAGGTCCTGAAAATATTTCTTATATATACCCCTGTCTCTCGTTAGAATTGCATCACATCTGTTCAAGGCAAATCCCCCGATATAAAAGTCAGCAAGAACATATTCTTTCTTATCAATAACCGCTCCGCACTCATGGCATTTAACCTTTGTCTTTTTCTTCAGATAGTTCATCCACCTCTTTCCAGCTATTGAAACAGATTGAACATCAAGAGGCTCAACAATTATCTTGTGATCCCTAAGAAATGTATGCAGCAAATCCATATCACCGGAGAACTGAGGCATGAGTTCCACTACAACGATCGCCGGAGACAAAAGTTCATCATGCCTCTCAATAGCCTTATACAAAAGATTTTGACAAGCAGGAAACTCGTCCCTCAGGATATCTATCAAGACAGTTGTATCTATGCATACCCTCATTCTGTTTTGCCTCTGACCTCATCCATGTATTGATCAGTAGTAACGCTGCTTTTAAACCGCCCCCTCCACTTTTTCCTGATCTCTTCAACAGGGTTTACAACAAGGACGTATTTGTTGTCTTCTCTTGTTATGTCCACTTCGCTGCCGGGGATAATACCGAGTTCTTTTCTTACTTCCGGGGGAATAGTGATCTGGTATTTAGCCGTAACTCTCGACATAGAACGCCTCCTTGGTATACCTTTTAGTTATTTTAGCATACTTCGCACAGAAAAAAAACGATTCAAAGTGAAGAACCCAGCGGCAAAGATCGCAGGACGTCCATTATTTGAATATTTATTTTCAGTGTCATTCCCGCAAGCCCGAACGCTTTCGGGAGTCGGGAATCCTTCTGGAAAGCTTCCTGAAAGATTCCGGAATGACAGAAATTTGGAACTGTGGCAGAGACCACAGGGTGTAATATTTATCAAGAGCGCTCAACAAAATCAGGTAAAAAGCCTTTTGGATGGCACTGCCCAAATCTCAGGCTCTGCAAGCTGCATAATCTTATTCCCCCGGTATACCACAAGCCCTCCAAGCCACTCCTTCCCCAGTGCGTCCGCAATTGCTTTTAGCGCCCGGCAAGCGGAGACACTAATGCTTTCCCGTCCTTTTATTTCAATTCCTATAATCCCCGCCTCTGTTTTCAGCAGCAGGTCAATCTCCATCCCTGACCTGGTTCTGTAAAAAAACAGTTCCGAATCTCTCTGCACGGTCTTGATCCACTTGAATATCTCTGTTACGACCATGGTTTCATATAGATCTCCCGAAACCACTTTTCTTCTGCCGCTTAGATGGCGCAGAATACCGTGGTTTTACCCCGACTTCCGGACGGGAAACGCTTGTCTCCTCTATGGATTCATCGTTATCAAATCCAGATGCTTCAAAGGTATTTACCATGAGGTTTATTTTCAGCAAAGAAATGGATGCGCTCTCGGTCCAGAACCCATATAACTGGCAAATCAGCAGGGCATCTGGCAAGGACATTGGGGGAGCATATAACTGGGGGCTGGCTATTCCTGCTACTGAAGTGAATATTTCACCATTACCAACCAGTGTAACCTATAATAAAGATACTCACGCGGCTGAGGTATCTTTCAGGATCGTTCAAAACAGCTCGGCAAATGGCGCCATAGACCCTTCCCATATAGTGTTCAAATTCTACGGGAAAGATGCATACGGCAATAAAATGGATCCAAAAGCTGATGAATACAGCGGAATTTCCAAGATAGTATGATCAATCGGAATAATCTATTGCCGTAATAGTTCACCCCCACCCCTGCCCTCCCCCATCAAGGGGGAGGGCAATTATTAGATTTGCTGATAAATATTCCCCCTCCACTGGCGGGAGGGGGTTAGGGGGAGGGGTGCTGAACTATTACCTATTGCCTTAGAGCCACTTAAGGTGTGATTCATTTTGGCTTATTTCAAAAAATCGAATAATGATTGCGAGAGCAAAGTTGCAGATGATGATCTCAATGCCTCCAGGGCAGTCTGCGCCTGCTGTATGGCTACTATGGTCTCTGTCATATCTGCGTCCTCGGTCTTCGCAAGCGCATTCTGCAGTGTCAGAGTGGAGTTATCCAGTTTTGTAGTCTGATCCTTGAACTCGCTCTGTCGGGTTCCGACCTCTGCCTGTATAGTCAGAACCTGCTTGTTTGCATCATCAAATGGCACTGACAGGGCATTTATCCTGTGCATGGCCATCGTTTCATTCAGAGTCGGATCCGCATTCAGATCGGCGCCGTCAATATTCTTGTACTGCCATGCAGCGCTCATAATATTTGCCATATCCATGACATTAGAATAGGTGAATGTATCATAAGCAGGATCGCCGGCATTACCGATTGCTACCGTAACTGTGGTGACACCTGTCACCGTATCCGCTGCTTCGGTATAACTTACAGGCGTGCCGTCGAATAAAGCGGCAGGCATTGACCTGCTTAACGGGACACTGAATACCCTGCTGCCCTGAACATTGACAGCCATATTTGCCTCTTTATCAAACTGCACTTTAATCTCTCCGAAGTCGCCGTTATAACCATAATGGTTGGTGGCCGCATTAAATGCGAATGCCTTCTGATCAGTCCTGTATCCTGAGAACATGTACCTTTCACCAATCTTGCTGTTCGACAAAGTGAGGAGAAAATCTCTGTAATCAGCCGCCTGCTGGGCAAAAACATCCCTGTCAGCCTGTTGCTGCTGGTTTACAGCCTGATACGAAATGGCTTTCAGCTTACTCAGATTGTCAGAGATCGACGTCATAGACTTGTCATTAAAATCAAGATATACGCTTGCCGCATCAATATTCCTTTGAAACTGTTCGTTTGCATTTATATTCACTTTGTAGTCCATTGCATTTACAGTACCTATAACATCATCCGATGGCTTGTTTATCTTCTTCCCTGTGAACAGACGGGTATTCAACTCGGCAATGTCAGACATACTGCCCTGCAGGGATTTTGTGAGCTGGTTAAACATCATATTTGCTGTAATTCTCATAAAGTCATTCCTTTCTGATTACAGGTTGAGTATGGTCTGCAAAAGCTCGTCTGTTACCTGGAGCATCTTTGCGCCCGCCTCAAAGGAGCGCTGGAAGCGGATGAGGTTTGCGGCCTCCTCATCGAGGGATACTCCTGATACTGACTCACGCCTGTTCTGGATTTCGTTAAGCATGGTATCATCGAACTTCAGGCTGTCTGAAGCTCTCCTGCTCATTACACCGACATCTGACACTAGCCTTTGATAATACCCTGAGAATGACGAACCGCTGAGATTCGCTATAGTGGTATCGGACAACTTTGATAGCTGAAGGGCGTTGGCATTATTGCCATGCAGTTCCGTACCAAAAGATGACGCTGCAATCTTGTCAGTGTCTGTAATCGAGACGCCAAAATTCCTGATCGCATCGGTCAGAGGACTTATAGAAAAACTGTCTGAAGATGTGACTGTCCCTGAGATATCCACCTCAATTCCGTCAAAGGCAATGGTAGTCCCTGTTGGATCATATGTGCCTGAAGTAACAGTGGCGCCGGTCTGTTTATCCTTAACGTAATAATTACTCGATGCATCAAAGGTTATGTCATATTCATCAAGGGTCAACTGGGAAAGATCAGTGATGGATGAGGATGGTATAGCAGCCCCTGCCGAGGCATCCTCAGTGGAAAGCTGAAGGGTATTGAAAAAATTATTATTTGTGCTTCCGTCCAGTCCAAACCCCGAAAGGTGCAGGAGATTAACCTCTTTTGTTACGGATGCAATGAGCCTCCTCAAATCCATCAACGGCCCGGATGCTATATTATCCCTCGCCGCGATAAGGCCGCCGAGCTGCCCCTTGTTTACATTAGACGTGATATGTATGCCATCGAGATATATCTCGTTATTTCCATCAGAATTCATTTGGGAAAAGAGGGTATTAGTCTTAGTAGCCGAAACGAGGCTCCTCATTCCCATCATGACATTTACTGCACCGTTTTTATCTTCATAATAAGTAATTCCTGTAAGGTCACCAAGTTGGTTCAGGAGATTATCACGCTGGTCCCTCAGGTCATTTGCAGTCCCGGAATTAACCCCTGCTTCCGCCTGGACGATCTTATCGTTCAGCATCGCAATATCAGACGCTGTGGAGTTGATGCGGTCAACTATGTCATTGATCTCTGTATTGGTGTTTTTAAGGGTAGCTAATATGCTTCTTTCCATACTTTTTGCCGAAGATACCAGTGAATTAGCCTTTTGAATCAACACATTTCTCTGTGTGTAGCCCTCCGGGTTAACTGCAACATCATTCCATGCATTAAAAAAATCCTGAAGAGATGTCTGCAAACCCAGGTCTTTCACTTCATTAAATATCTGCTCAACCTGGCTCAATACCTGACTTTGCGCAGATGTCCTTCCATGGTTTTGCTGCTGCAAAAGTAACTGTCCCTGTATGAAGTTGTCATAGTTTCTTTTTATGCCGGTGACCATAACTCCCATTCCCATAAGGCCACCCTGTACAGCTACAGGACTTGCTATATTAAGTATTGCCTCTTGCCTGTTGAATCCAGGCGTGTTCACATTTGCAATATTATGGCTTGTCACGCTGAGCGCTGTCTGGCTGGCAAGTAATGCTGACTTACCAATATCGAGTAAGCCGGATAGTGACAATTAAACCTCCTTTGAAAGAATGGCCCCGGTGTCTTTTGAATTTAGATTCAATCCAAACACGTCTAAAAAGCCAGTAGCGTTCTTTATAAAGTTCATAGAACGCTCAATCAGGATTCGGTTGAAGTCATTAAGCTCTGCAATGCCCTGCAATAAGGAAATTAGCTGCAACCTCAAAGTTTTAAAGGAAACATCACCAGTTAATTCATAAAATTTTTGCAGACTTAGATCGCCTTTAATCCCATTTTCTGCTGTAAATTTTATTACAAGCCTTGTTCTTTCCTCTTCAAGGAGTCTGAGTCTCAGGACTATGGTGTCCTTTTCTTTTGAAATGGTTTCGACTCCGGCAGAGTTAAAACTTATTAGACACTCCCTTTCCCTCTGAAGTACCTCAAGGAGCATACGGTAGCCGCCAATCTGCTCGAGGAGTACACTTTTTATGCTAGCAACAGTTTTCATAGCTCCTTCAGTATTCTTTCAGCGAGCTTCGTAGGATCAACATTGTAATTGCCTGCCTCTATGGCCTCCTTTGCAGCTTTCACCTTATCTTCCCTGATCTCAGGCAGCTGGTTGATGGCAGCCGATAGCTCTTTTGCCTTTTGAGAGATATCGATCTTATCTGTTGAGATCGTCTTCTCTCGTGCTTGAACCTTGTCTTTTACCTCTGACTTCGCAACCTTCTGGGTACCATGGTTTATATCCTGACTACCTGGCAGTTTGTCATGAATCTTCATTCCGACCTCCTCTTCGAGAGACTCTACCCTCATACTCCCTAAAAACGGATTTCATTTTTGAGAGTTTGAAAGGGCGACACCCCTTTAATATTAATTTCTTTTTTTATCGGAACTTTCCTTAAATTCTTTAATTCTCATCTCATAGCTATGAGTTTAACAGGATCAGTACTTTCACCCTCGTATCTAACTTCAAAATGAAGATGAGGTCCCGTGGATTTCCCGGTACTTCCCACAAGCGCTATAACAGTATCAGTATCCACATCTTCCCCTTCTCTCACAAGGTTAACTTTATTATGGCCATATTTACTTATAAGGCCATTACCATGATCAATTATAACAACATTACCATATCCCGATTGTTCGCCACTGAAGATAACCTTTCCATGTCTGACGGGATGAACCTGTGTACCTTCCGGCGCTGCAATGTCTACACCCTGGTGAAATCTAGAATCCCCGTATATCGGATGTTTTCTCATGCCGAAGGGGGAACTAATTATGCCGTCAACAGGTAATGAATAGCTTTGCTCTTCATGCGTTTCCGTAAACTTTGGGGAAATTTTTTCAGGTGACAATAAATAGTTTTGTTGTTCCGGCGCCCTCACAGGCTTTGTAGAAAAAGATTTTTCAGCCTGATCTTTGACCTCACCTTTGGTATCGGTGTTATCCGAAATGTTTTTTGTCTTTGTGTATGCTCTATTTAATTCCTTACGCAACATATCCTTAAGACCAAGGCCCCTTTCGGTAAGAAGCCTTGCAAGCTCCGTATCGAACAAGCTCATATATATATCTTTTCCGAGACTTTCCTTAGATGACATATTGGTCGTTTCCCTCATGGCCTTAATCATCTCATATGCGAAAAGCGCTTCCATCTCTTTAGCAACCGCTTTTATAGCCTCAGGGTCATTTCTTCCCCTGTATTCTTCGATATCTTTGTGATAATAGCTCGAAATGCCTTCTGAAATCCTCATTATATAATTTCCAGTTCAGCCCTCAGGGCCCCTGAGGCCTTTAATGACTGAAGTATTGAGATGAGGTCTCTTGGTGTTGCTCCCATGGCATTTAAGGCCCTCACAATCTCACCGAGGTTTACGCCTGAGACTTCTACAAGGGCTGCATTTTGTTCCATAACAACGACATTTCTTTCCGGAACCACAACGGTCTTTGCACTTTCGGGTGCAAAGGATGGAGGCTGGGAGACCTTAGACTCCGTCTTGATCACTATGGTGAGATTGCCATGAGCAATTGCAACAGGCGATATCCTGACCTTATCTCCGATTACCACAGTACCGGTTCTCTCGTTTATTACTACCAGCGCCGGTACATCGACATTCACATCAAGACCTTCTATGAAGGTTAAAAGTTCGACGACTTTGTTGCTGTATTCTGATGGTATCTTTAACTTTATTGCAGAGGGATCTATGGTTGTAGCATTTTCATATTTTAATGCCTCGTTTATTTTCCTGGTAATCTCGGTTGCTGTTGTAAAATCCGGTCTATGGAGAAAGATCTTTATCTCTCTTCCATTGCCGAGGACAAAGGGCAGGTCTCTTTCCACAATGACACCTTCTGGAAGCTTTCCTGTGGTTGGATGATTTTTTTGAACTGTTGTGCCGCCTGCGCCTCCTGCAAACCCGCCGGTTGAGACGGGACCCTGAGCAAGGGCATAAACCTTGTCATCAGGGCCTTTCAAAGGGGTTAGAAGGAGGGTTCCACCCTGGAGGTTCTTGGCGTCACCAATGGTGGATACCACGGCATCAACCCTGATGCCTGGTTTTGGAAAAGGAGGCAGGGTAGCGGTAACCATCACAGCAGCAGTATTTTTAGCCTTTATGTCATTTGGTTTTACTGTCGAACCCATCCTCTGGAGCATGTTAGCTATGCTCTGCATTGTGGCAAGTCCTTTATCTCCTGTACCATTGAGACCTACAACAAGTCCGTATCCTATGAGTTGATTTCCCCTCACACCTTCAAAACTCGCTATGTCCTTGATTCGCTCAGCATTCACTGAAGTAAGAAGTAAGGAGTAAGAAGTAAGAAATAAAAGGCAAATAAAAATAATTTTCACACCTCTCTCTTTTAGAGTTCTGACTTCTAACTTCTGACTTCTGACTTCTGACTTATTTAAAATGGCCATATCTTATCCAGAAATCTTACGAGCCAGCCAGGGCTCTGTTTATCCTGTATGATTCCCTTTCCAACAAAATAGACCTCAGCATCAGTTACCCTGCTGCTTAATACTGTATTGTCTATTGCAATATCATCAGGCCTTAGCATCCCCCGGAAAATAAGTATCTGTTTCTCATTGTTTATGGTTATCTCTTTTCTCGATTCTAAGACGAGATTTCCATTCGGCATTACTTCCACAACCTTTGCGGTTATAGTACCAATGAGTTTTCCTTCTCTTGTGGTTTTACCGCTGCCCTGGAAATCATCTTGCATAGAACCTTTTACGGTGGGTGTAAAGGTGTGACCTCCGCCATAGAAATTATTTGCATTAAGGTTAAGCGGCACACCGAAAAGGTCATCAATCCCTGCGTCGAGGGAGGATTTCCTTTTTGCGCTTGAATCTGCCTTTCCCGACCCTGTTATGTTCTCTATAACTCTTATCGTCACGAGGTCATTGAGTCTCCTTGCCTTTATATCTTCATACAGGCTTGCTGTATCACGCCACAGGGAGTTGGTTGAAGGCGGTGTCATCTTTGCTTCCTGGTAGACATATTTTGGCGGAGGTGGTGGAAGTTCAGACGTAGTGGCACAGGCAGAGATTAAAATCAGAAGACAGAACACAGAGCACAGAGCACAGACTTTCACCCTCTCCCTTGCCCTCCCCCCTCGAGGGGAAGGGTTGGGTGGGGGGGTTGTATTCTGTGTTCTATATTCTATTTTAGTCATCTTAGAACTCCACCTTAACTGTATTTTCATCTATAAGCAATCCTTTTATTACCTTCTTTGATGCAAGATTAACAGCCTTTACATAACCTCCAACGTAACTATTTTCTTTTATTTCGCCTATTGTCGTGATTCTGAAACCCGGGTATTCTACTAAAAGGACTACTTTCCGCCCATTTTTTACTAAGGGTGTTTCACTTACCATATTATCTACTATGGGTATGTTTGCAACAATTGAACGGTTTAAGGGCTTCCCAATTACCCTCTCTGTGTCCTTTATTGCCCCCTTTGGTATCCGCATAACATCCATCATTGTTATATATATATCATCCTTTTGAAAAAAATAGTACTTTCTAAATGCCCTTCTGCTCATGACAATCCAGTCAAATGCCTTGACATTGGCAGTTGCATTTATTTTCTTGCCGTTTTTGAATTGCATCAAAAAAACCGTTTTCCCAGGGGGGCCTTTTTCTACCATTATCCTTTCAGGCAGTTCGTCAGGAATCTCGGCGCTCAATAGCAAGTCCCTTATCTCTATTTCAGCCCATGGATAATTGTTCTTGAGATGTGTTTTCAGTAAAGCCTCTGGATCCCATGATACGGCCATTGTTGAAGAAGACATCAGGCAAAGGGCAAAGAGCAAAGGGCAAAGAGCAAAGACTTTTAACCCCTCCCTTGCCCTCCCCCCTCGAGGGGGAGGGGTGGGTGGGGTGGCTGGCTTCTGACTTCTGACTTCTGACTTCTGACTTCTGACTTCTGTTATCATCATCTCCTCAGGTTATTGGCAGTCTGAAGCATTTCATCAGATGTCTGAATTGCCTTTGAATTGATTTCATAGGCTCTCTGGCTGACAATCATATTTACCATCTCCTCGACCACATTCACATTACTCATCTCAACAAATCCCTGCGCAATTGTTCCGAAACCTTCTGTACCAGGATTACTTGTTGTTGCCTCACCTGATGAGGCAGTAATGGTAAAAAGGTTTTTTCCGATTGCCTTGAGGCCACCTGGATTTATGAAGCGTGCAAGTTCAATTTGGCCTATCTCTGTTGGGGTGGCGCTCCCTGATTGAAGCGCTGTGACTTTTCCATCGGAACCAACTGTTATGCTTAATGTATCTGCTGGAATCGTTATGCCTGGTTCTAAGGAGTAACCGTCTGAATTCACAATTCGGCCCTCACTATCAAGTTTGAATGCGCCGGACCTGGAATAAGCAATTGTTCCGTCAGGCAGTAATATCTGGAAAAACCCTTCTCCTTCAATTGCGAGGTCAAGTTTATTGTCTGTATGGACGAAGTCTCCCTGCAGAAACATCTTCTGAACCGCAACAGGCTTTACGCCGAGACCTAACTGAATGCCTGTTGGTATCTGTGCACCCTCGGCTGATGTTGCACCAGCAGTTTTCAGGTCCTGATAAATGAGTTCCTGGAAATCGGCCCTGCTCTTTTTGAATCCCACAGTATTAACATTGGCGAGGTTATTTGCTATGACGTCGATGTTCAGCTTTTGTGCCTCCATACCTGTTGCTGCTATAAATAAAGATCTTAACATTTAAAACCTCCCTATCTCATTATTAATCTTTGCCGATGCCTCATCAAAGGTCTGGATGGCCTTTTGGTAGGCTTCAAACTCTCTCAAGGTCTCTATCATACTTACCATTTCTCTTATTATGTCTACGTTAGATGTTTCTAAATATCCCTGTTTCACACTGGCATTCGCCTTAACACCATTTTCATTTTTTAAAAAGATTCCCTCACCAACTTTTGAGGGATTGTCTGTTTGGGGAAAATCTACAATCTTTACGGAATCAATCTGTATCCCGTTTTCAGAAATACCACCTGTTACGCTTATCTCTACATTTCCATCGGGCAATCTTATAGGTCCATTGTTTCCCAGAACCTTAATACCATTGTGGGTCGTAAGATAGCCTTCCCGGTCTCTTTTAAGATCTCCCCTTCGGGTATAATGATTGCCCTCAAGGGCAATAAATCCACTGCCATCAATGGCTATATCAAGGGAATTTCCTGTCTTAATTAAGTTCCCTGCTGAGAAATCGGTCTGGAACGATGAGATATAGCTCATAACCCTTCCATCAGGCTGAAGGCCGATGTTATCCATCGGCATGAGATAATCTTTAAAGGATATTCTGTCCTTCTTATATCCGACAGTATTAGCATTAGCAAGGTTTTGAGCTATAACCTCCATTTGAGATTGTTTTAATACTGCTCCAGAAAGTGCTATATAGATTCCTTTATACATCAACAAAATGTGAAGCAAGTTTAGTGCCAGAGGTGAATAAGAAATGACAATGGCGGTTTTCAATAATCAAACAAGGATAAGAAACAGCCTGGTCAATAAAACCTTCAGGGTAATAGTAATAGTTCACCCCCACCCTAACCCTCCCCCATCAAGGGGGAGGGAACTTATCAGAGTGACTGATACATATTCCCCCTCCACTGGTGGGAGGGGTTAGGGGGAGGGGGCGCTGAACTATTACCCTTCAGGCAAATATTACCATCAGGGAAATTTTTTCCTTTATTTTATATGCATCCTGTTTTATTGCTCTGATCTGTTATTGTGTGGAAATTAAATATGAGTTCAACCTCACCGGCAGGCATGTCAAGGATATCCGCTATCTCGCAAATTTTCATACCTCTCTGTTCAAGGGCTATTATCTCATGTTGACGTTCGATACCAACAGCAGGGGCTTTGATGGTCTCAACTCTCTGTATAAGTTTTTCGAGTCTCTCCGTCTTTTTGTCAATTGAAGCCTCCATCGCTTCTAAAACATTTATTTTTTCCTCAAGACGCTTGAATATCAGATCTGCAATCTCTTTGACTTCTGAAAGCTCGAGTGTAAGGAGGTGTTTCTCTTTCACTTTTTCCATAAGTTTCTTAAACATCTTTTCCACCTTTTCCGTAAGTTTCTTAAAATTGCCTATTCACTTTGCTCACCTCATGATCTTCATGTCTTTTAAATAGACTCTGTTTATAAACTGTCATTTCCATAAAAAGTCGTCATTCTCGCGAAAGCGGGAATCCAGTGTTTTCAATAGGTTCTGGATCCCCCGTTCAAGCTGGAGGATGACAAATACTGACTTTATGGACAGACACTAAATAGAGTCTGTTTATAAACTATAACCCCCCCCCCTCACCCCCGCCCTCTCCCACCAGGGGAGAGGGTTGATAAATAAGCCCCTCCCTTGATGGGAGGGGTAAGGGGAGGGTGAATAATTAACATTTATAAACAGACTCTAAATATATTAAATCTTAATATCTACCTTCCCTGATTCTTTTTCTTGTTTCTTTTTTTGTTGTTGTTTTGGTCTTCTCCGTTGCGGTAAACCTACATTCTCGTCTCTCTTTATTTTCGGAGTCTCGTATATCCTATTTGTAGGTTCTACAGGCATTTTATGTTTATTATCCTACACCCTCGCTGATAGATACCCAAAGAGTGATAATCTTGACAGTATTGAACCCATAATGGTGATTGGTTCTGAAATAGTGTCAATATTCTGACGGAACCATAGAATGCAGAATTCGTAATCTTAAGTATTTTCGCAGCCAGAGCCTGGCCAGATGTCATTCCTCTAAGTAATTTCATATCCTAATTTATAGCAAGGATTATGCCTGTTCAGTTTAGTTATTGCTATCAATCAGTCGGCACAGTTTATGAATTTAATTTAGTTTATGAAGCATAAATTGGCATCTAATTTGCTAAAGGTACCTTTATATTGGAGATACACAGGATGAAAGATAAAGATAAAACAAAAGAACAACTCCTTGAGGAGCTGAGGGCAGTGCGTGAACGCATGGCTGAATTTGAACATATGGAAGCCGAGTACAAGCGGATAGCAGAAGAGCTACTTGCCTTATCACTTAATGATGAGCTTACAGGTTTGTACAATAGGCGGGGATTCTTTACCCTGGCAGAACAGGAGTTAAAGACAGCCAGCCGGATAAAGAAAGGGATGTTGCTACTTTTTGCGGATGTGGATGATTTAAAGGTGATTAACGATACCTTTGGTCACCATGAAGGCGATCAGGCATTAATTGATACAGCGAAAATCCTGAAAGAAACTTTTCGCGAATCAGATATCATTGCACGCATTGGCGGGGACGAGTTTGTGATTCTTGCGATAGAAACATCTGATTCCAGTGCTGAGACCCTCAATATTCGTTTACAGGTGAACATAAAGTCCCACAATACAAATGAACGCCGCTACAAGCTTTCGATGAGGGTAGGCATAGTGCGGTATGACTTCGAAAATCCTTGCACTATTGCTGAATTGCTTGCGCAGGCTGATAAATTAATGTACGAGCAGAAATGGAACAAACTATACTATTGCCGATGCAGCCGCACCAGGAAGACTCATTTATCCCATTTTAATTTTGCCAAAACATGCATGCAGTAGCTCATTACCGCACAGCTTTGCTGCATAATATTCCTTTTCGCCAGATAAGCTTTTGAGTAAGGTAAGAGATGTGCTGGATAAAAGTATATGATTATTTTTTCATGAAAAAAAACTTTCTACCTCAGGCCTTGCTGCGCACAACCTCTCGCCAAAAAACAATATATCATCATCCGTAAGTGAATATTCAATAAGAAGCATATCATGCTCCCCTGTCCATATACCGTCGTTCTCTACACTGGAGCTAAACATTCGAGACAACGCTTCTGCAAGAGATACAATGGAAACAAGATCTCTATATTCAGTTGCCAGCGACGGCTTATGGTGGAACTTAATTGCTGAGATGATTTCAGATGGCAAACTATTTTCCATTGCAAACCAGGCGCCTGCATCTGCATGTGTGCAACCGAAGATTTCTTTTTCTCTTTCGAGCATTTTATCTGTGGATTCGATCTCGAGAAATCTTTTGCGATTCATCCTGTGAAAGATAATCCTCCCAATATCGTGGAGCAAGCCCGAAAGGAAGCACTCCCTGGGACATGTCATGCATATTATCTCTGAAATAACTTCAGCAAGAAGCGCAACCTCATAACCATGTCTCCAAAGCTTCTTAATATTAAATGAACTATGAGCAGGGAATGCGTCCATGACGGTCATACCGATGGCTATGGATTTTATTCTATCGTAGCCGAGAAGCATTATGGCCTGTCTTATGTCTCGTACCTCTCCGGAGTGGCCAAAAAATGCAGAGTTTGCAACCCTCACAACCTTTTCTGTTAGCGCCTGGTCATGTGAAATTAGTTTGTAGATTTCCTGAGTTGATGAATTCTCATTCTTGAGGACGGAAATTGCCTTTCCCA
>JBGOWS010000245.1:0-3679 GCA_041478735.1 Thermodesulfovibrionia bacterium
AAAAAGAGCCATCAACAATGGTTGTAAAGAGTTTCTGGAATTTTATGAGAGGATATAGATTTTTCATGCCATTTTAATTGTGAATTTAAGTTCGAATAGACAGGTATTCTATGTTTTTTAAATCTTGCGGCTGAATTCAGATAGAACTATCAAAAACTACTTTTTTATGCCCTCTCTGGCAATCGCTATCTTGCCGGTCCTGATAAACTCCTTAATACCCATCGGCTTGAGGAGTTCAATAAAGGCCGATAGCTTCTTCTCGTTACCCGTAACTTCCACGGTATAAGTCTTCAGACTTGAATCAACGACCCTTCCCCTGAATATCTCGGTGAGTCTCAGAATCTCCGCCTTGTCTTCCTGTCTGGGCGCAACCTTTATCAGTACCATCTCCCGCTCAACATGGTCGAACTCGGTCATGTCAACGACTTTTATAACGTCTATCAGTTTGTTAAGTTGCTTGGTTATCTGTTCTATTATCTGGTCATCCCCGCTCGTAACGACAGTCATAACAGATATTTGCGGATCAATTGTCTCTCCGACAGAAAGGCTCTCAATATTATACCCTCTTCCACTGAAGAGGCCTGAAATCCTTGAAAGAACGCCAAATTTATTTTCAACTAAAAGCGAAATAGTATGCCGCATTTACTTCACCGCCTTCAGCTTCTTTTCAGCCTTCTCTTTAGGTTCTTCAAATAACATCTGGTCTATTGGCGCACCAGGAGGCACCATTGGAAAGACCTTTTCCTTCCAGTCGACAACAAAGTCCATAAAAACTGTCCTTTTTGTCTTGAACGCCTCTTTTAATACAGGCTCGACCTCACCAGGTTTTGTTGCCCTTAGCCCAACTGCGCCATATGCTTCTGCAATCTTAACGAAATCAGGGACACTCTCATCAAGTTTTGTATGAGAGTATCGTTCCTTGAAGAATAATTCCTGCCACTGCCTCACCATGCCAAGGTACCTGTTATTAAGTATGGCTACCTTAACAGGTAGTTTATTAATGACAGCAGTAGCAAGCTCCTGAATGTTCATCTGAATACTTCCATCGCCTGCAATATCAATCACGAGCTTATCAGGGTGTGCAAGCTGTGCACCGATTGCAGCAGGAAAGCCATAACCCATTGTCCCGAGTCCTCCAGATGTCAGCAAGGTTCTTGGCTTATTAAATTTATAGAACTGGGCTGTCCACATCTGGTTTTGACCTACCTCAGTTGAGATGATTGCATTTCCTTTTGTAAGTTCACATATCTTCTCAACAACAAACTGGGGTTTTATCACCTCATCGCTATATGTATACGTCATTGGCCTTTCCTGTCTCCATTCGTCAACCTGCTTCAACCAGGCCTTGCGAACCTCAGCCCACTGTTCTTTCACATCTTCTTTCAAAATCTTGTTCAGCAACGTAAGAACCCTCTTTACATCTCCTACTATTGGAATATCTACACGCACATTTTTCCTTATTGAAGTCGGATCTATATCTATCTGGATTATCTTTGCATTGGGAGCAAAGGCGTCAATCTTACCCGTCACCCTGTCATCAAATCGCATACCTATTGCAATTAGCAGGTCAGACTCCTGTATAGCCTTATTTGCATAATAAGTACCATGCATCCCCGGCATGCCGAGGGAAAGTTTATGGTTTCCGGGAAAAGATCCGAGACCCATCAAGGTCATTGTCACAGGGATTTCTGTATATTCAGCAAGTTCTCTGAGTTCCTTTGAACCGCCAGAGAGTATTACACCACCGCCAGCAATTATAACCGCCCTTTTTGACTTTCCAATCGCATGTGCTGCCTGAGTTATCATCCACTTGTTACCTTCATATGTAGGGTTATAACTCCTGATCTTTATTTCCGGCCATGTGAACTCTGTCTTTGATGCTGTTACATCCTTTGGAAGGTCTATAAGCACAGGTCCGGGGCGGCCTGACATCGCAATATAAAAGGCCTCTTTCACAATCCTCGACAGGTCTTTTACATCTTTTGCGAGATAATTGTATTTTGTGCATGGTCTTGAAATGCCGACTATGTCAGCTTCCTGAAACGCATCATTGCCTATAAGCATGGTCGGGACCTGACCAGAGAATACAACAATCGGGACAGAATCCATTGAAGCAGTAGCAATCCCTGTTATTGTATTTGTAGCTCCCGGGCCTGAGGTTACAAGGGCAACACCGGGTTTCCCTGTTGACCTGGCATAGCCATCTGCTGCATGAACTGCTCCCTGCTCGTGTCTTGTGAGAATTAACTGTATGTCCTTATCATCATAAAGGAAGTCAAATATATTAAGGACAACACCACCCGGGTAGCCGAATATGTGTTTTACACCCTCTTTCTTTAGAGATTCAATAAATATCTCGGCGCCTGAAATCTTCATAAGTCCCTTTTGCTCCTTTAAAATTTATATAATTTTAACATAAACCGTGATTAAGATGCATGCCTAAACTAATTCAGCATATTTCCAAAAAATTCTAAAGTCCATTTTTAAAAGAGGCCCGTTAGCTATTTTTAGATGAAATCTTTAACTTCGGGCATTATAATGATAAAATAAAAAAAATGAACTACCCTGAAGCAGAGTTGCGAGGAATTTCTTTAGAAAAATCCCTCAGGAGGTAGGGAGGTCAATTAACAGCTTTTCCTGAATTTATCATTCTGCAAAGAACTTTTAAAAACTGATATATATGAGCTAATTGCAAAAGTCTCAAATGGGCACCACCCCTCCCATCCCCGGCCTCGCTCCGCGAAGCGGGGCGGGCAAGGGAGGGGCTTATTTATCAACCCTCTCCCCTGGTGGGAGAGGGCAAGGGTGAGGGGGTAATGGACTTTTGCAAGAGGCTCACATGAAAATATATGGAGACTGAAAACCAGTGAAAGAACTCAGGAGACGACTGATACTTTCTGCAGTATTAATATTTTTTATCATTTCCTTTGGTACCGCAGGCTATATGAGCATAGAAGGATGGAGTTTTTTAGATTCCATCTATATGACCATAATAACTATAACTACTGTTGGCTTTAAGGAGATACATGACCTGTCGTTTAGCGGCAAATTATTTACAATTATTCTTATTATAGGTGGCGTAGGGACCGCATTATATGCACTTGGTACAGGTGCAAAACTTGTTTTAGAGGGTGAATTACAAGAAATATACGGGAGGAAGAGATTGGAAAAAAAATTAAAAGAATTAAAAAACCATTACATTATTTGCGGGCATGGCAGGATGGGAAAGATAATAGCCAGGGAATTAAAGCATGAGAATTTAAATTTTGTTGTTATTGAAAAGAACCCTGATATTCTCAGGGAAACAGAAGATGTTCTTATCCTTGAAGGAGATGCTGCAAAAGATGAAACATTAAAAAAAGTTGGGATAGAAAAAGCAAAATGTCTGATATCAGTACTGCCTACTGATGCAGAAAATCTTTTTGTAGTTTTGAGCGCCAGGGGATTAAATCCCAACCTTTTAATAGTTGCAAGGGCAGGTGAAGAAGGTTCGGAGAAAAAACTTTTACGAGCAGGTGCTGACAGGGTTGTGTCGCCATACCATATCGGTGGACTCAGAATGGCACATACAGTATTAAAACCTGCTGTTGTAGATTTTATAGAATTTGCCACTAAGAGTGGCAATATTGATTTACAGCTTGAGGAAATAACCATTCAGGAAGGTTCCAAACTTGCAGGG
>JBGOWS010000102.1:0-7191 GCA_041478735.1 Thermodesulfovibrionia bacterium
GGCCAGCATTCAATAGACAGGGATACCGAGAGAGACAAATGGCTTAACGAGCAGGGATATAAAGTTTTAAGATTCTGGAATAATGAAGTTCTAACAAATATCGAAGGGGTATTAGAAGTAATAAGGAAAAATGCTTATCTCACCCTCCCCTAACCCCTCCCATCCCCGGCCTCGCTCCGCGAAGCGGGGCGGGCAAGGGAGGGGAAATTACCCACACGAAATGAGAAAGAACCAATTTTTTGTTTATTGGAATTTGTTTATTGGAGCTTATTTGGAATTTGGAATTGGTCATTGGTTATTTCAATATCAAGTACTCCACAATCGCTCCGCAGAAAACAATGATACCTGCAGGTATCATCTTTTTGTAGATTCCCCATAAATCAGCCTTAAAGTATTCTCTTGTCAGTACAAGACATATATGGACCGGCGAGAAAAGTACACCTAAAAATCCAGAAGCGAATGCGAATGATATCGCGCCTATGGATGTATTGCCGGCAATACTTATTATAAGAGGGAATGTGCTTCCCACAAAGCCTACAGTAAGGCCTGTAAGCAGACCTGTAATAAATGGGAGCAGGAAAAGAATAGGAAGGACGGGAATCCCCTCTTTTATGAAAAACTGACTGAGGTTTTTGACCGCTCCTGAATATTCTATGGCCTCTTTGAAAATCATAACACCAAGTATCAGAATAATCACATCAGGAGAGAAACCGTGTTTAAGCGCAGTAAAGGTGGATTTCATATTGTACCTGTAAAATAAAAGCAGTAATATAACAACAGCAATCAATGCATAATGCAGTTCTATATGAAATATGACTACGAACAGAAGGACAGTGACTATCGGTACGAAACTCCATAATCCTTTTTTTGATATTTTCTCTTCCGTCTTTATTGTTCCCGTAACACCATGCATCGCAAAGATTAAACCGGTTATCAGCATCAGGGCTGCATATGCAAGGTTCACAGCAATAAGGTTATGGAGCTCTATTTTCGAAATAGCTGATGCGAGCAGGATTCCAGGATATAAAGGCAATATATATTCCCATGGATGTCTAAACCAGTAGTTGATAAACCCCTTTTCTTCAGGGCTCATCTTAATATCTCTGGTTGTCTCGGCTACCATGGGAGCGGAAAAATATGCACCTCCAACAGAAGGCATCAGGCCTATCAGCAGGGGCATTGATACTATGACCATCTTTCTGTTTTTAAGTATCGCCTTTACAGCGCTCATCATCCGGGTAAGGACAGCGTGTTCCCTGAGTACCATCTCAAAGATTCTGATAAAGGATAATGCGAGGATCAGTTTGATGGTCACATTGTTCAGGACAGCACTTTTACATGTAGCCCATATCGAGGTTAACGGCATGCGATAAAGCAGGAATAATACAGAAGCGGCGCTCATCATTACAAGGCCGATATTCAGTTTCTTCCTTAGTAAAAGTAATATCAGTGCGAAGATAAGCGAGATCTTCAAGGTGTCGGGCATTCAACATTTTAGCATATCTTTCTATCAATCTCTTTAAGAACATCTCATAGAAAAACAGCCGGATTTCCAGATCCAGACATAGCAAGCTTGATAAGCGGGACTTACGTGAGCGACATCTCTACGAGTCATAGACAGAGATTTTTTGACAGTATGGATGTAGCCGCAACCTTTAGGTTGCGTGTATTTAAAACAACTATTGATTCATCTTTTAGATTTCAAACGCAGGCTAAAGCCTGCGGCTACAAGGGTTTTATAATTAACCTCACGTAATTCTGGTTAAAAGTAGTTACTTATTGAAAAACTGGCTTATCTCTTCTGTCTTGAAAGGGGTAATTCAAGACTATTTTCCTTAAGCAAGGCTTCATTTAAAAGGATATCTTCGGCGGGACCATCTGCCATAACCTTACCATCTTTTATAACAATACACCTCTCACATACATCGAGTATCAGGTCAAGGTCATGTGCTGCAATAATCTTTGTATGTTTAAACTCCTTCAGAAGATTAATAAGCTGCCTTCGTGATTTTGGATCAAGGTTTGAAGCAGGTTCATCCATTACCAGGATATCCGGCTGCATTGCAATAACTGTTGCTATGGCAATAGAATTTTTCTGCCCATATGATAGGTGATGAGATGGCCTGTCTTTCAAACTATAGCAACCAACAGTGTTAAGTGCCTCATTTACCCTTGTTGTAACTTTATCCTGAGTTAATCCGAGGTTTAAAGGCCCAAATGCAACGTCGTCAAAAACAGTAGGCATGAAAAGCTGGTCATCCGGATTCTGAAAAACAACACCTACTTTTTTTCTTATTTCTGTTCGTGTCATTTTATTCAACTGGATATCGCCGATTGTAATCGTCCCTTTAGTTGGCAAAAGGTATCCATTCATCTGGAGTATCAGGGTTGATTTGCCTGCGCCATTTGCGCCAACAATACCTACCGACTCTCCATGGGTAATCCTGAAGGTTATCCCCTTTAATGCCTCTGTGCCGTCAGGGTACCGAAAATAAACGTCTGTAAAGTCAATGATATGATGGCTCATAATCTAGTGGTTCTTTCAAGCTTTGAGTGGTAATTCATTTTTATTATTCCCCTCTTGAGAGGGGCCAGGGGTGTGTTCTCTTATCCAGTTCTCAATAGTTGTTACTACACCTTCAATATTTTGTTTAATATCTTTATCAGTAAATCGTAAGTACCTGATTCCTAAACTTTCTAATCTTCCTTGCCTCATTATATCCTCTTCAATTTTATAATTGTGGGTGTCACCGTCTATCTCTATAGCAAGCATCAACTCACTACAAAAGAAATCAACAATATAATCATCAATAGGTTTTTGACGATCAAAATCATAACAAAGCATTTGTTTCCCTTTAAGATACTTCTACAATAAGACTTCTGAGAGTGTGCTATTTTTCCGTAATTGTTTTGCCAGTTCTTTCAATTTTTGATTATAAGGAATAATTTTCTTTCGTTTCATGATCCTACCCACCCCTTAATCCCCTCCAAAGGAGGGGAATTACCACTTCCCTTGAGGGGATTTTTCTTTTTGCCTCTCTAAATTTCAAAGAACTCTTAAATTGTCCTGACTATAAAATCTCCAATAATTTTCGCAATGTCATATTCTCTAAATAATATAAAAAAGGTTATTGAAAGACCTGCAAAACCTATATCGCCATGATTAATCTTATACTGTCTCATCGATCTGACTTCACCATCAAATCCCCTCGAACACATGGCCTGATATACCCTCTCAGAGCGTTCAACTGTCCTTATAAACAGCACACCCAGCATATTGATAAAGGGTCTCATGCCTTTACCTTTTTTGCCAAATGACCTCATATTTCTTGCACGCACCATTCGCATGGTTTCTTCAACAAGCACGAATAAGTACCTGTAAAGGAAAAGGAGTTGAACAACGAAAATCCTCGGCATATACAATTTTTCAAGTGCAGCACAGACGACCGGAAAAGAAGTCGTGGCAATTAAAAGGAGGGCTGCGCTGATAGTCAGGACGAATTTTATAATTATTGACAGATACGATACCCATCCGCCTGAGATTGAAACTCCATATATACTGGACATGTTTTCTGTGTCAAAGATAGGATTGAATATCCCTACAAAAAGTGCAAAAGGAGAAACTATAATTAGTTTTTTAAAAATGAATTTTGCAGGGATGTCACCGGCCGAGAGGATTAACACAGGAAAGGCAAAATATGGGATAAGCCTTGTAATATCGTATTTCGGGAATGAAACGACAAATAGGATGAAGGCAAAGGTTACAATTAGTTTTATCCTCGGGTCAAGCCTGTGTACAAATGTATCCTTGTAAGAAAGGGTATCAAGATAACCGATGTTGAAATATTCTTTATCAAACGTCAGCATATATTTTTTTTCAAACCCCTCTTAATCCCCTTTTGCTAAAGGGGAATTAAGAGGTACCTATAATTTTTAAACCGTAATTACGCAAAGGTATTATAAAAACATTGCAATTTGTCACCCTGAACTTGTTTCAGGGTCTGAGATTTCAGAGTCTCTTTTTTAAGAGATTCTGAAATAAATTCAGAATGACAGTTTACAGGCATCTTCAATTAACCCTTGCGTAAATCGAGTTAAATCCACGTAACCTAAAGGTTGCGGCTACACACTTGCATTATTAGGTTAAAAATTTATTTAAAACTCTTTCTTTTTAATGCCATTATACCGAATCCCAGAAGAAAGACAATTCCAAAAACTATTAAACCACCAACCAGCCCTGCTACCGATGTCCCGGTATCGACCACAGGCCACAATTTATCAGAGATGTCTTTGTGTTCTTTAGTCCCTTTCCCAGTATCATGCTTAAATCCATAATCGGGAAGGAAGGCTGTCTTTTCCTGGACTTTCTTAAGCGCAGGGATAATCCCTTTTTCTGGCAATTCAGCAGTCCCGTAGATTTTTTCTATAGACCACTCAAGGCCATCTGGATGTGTGGATGCAAACCACGATATAGCTCCTCCTAAGATTAATGACATGATTCCAAAGCCTATCAGGATATTCTTTATAGAAGCCCTGGATGCAAAGGTTTTTGACTCTTCGATGCTATCAAGTATTTCAGGCCTTTCACTCTTCACATAATTCACAACCCCTGCTGTGATAAAACCTTCTACTAAACCTATTGCTAAATGTATCGGGAGCATCATCAGGGCAAATGTAGCAAAGGGAAGTTCGCTTTTGCCTGACAATAGAGTCTGGATAACTACTGAAAATGCACCGAGTTGAAGTCCGGCGACAGCACTTACAATAGAAGCAATCGTGATTTTTTTAGCACTTCTATTGTTTCTTACGATCATTCTGTAGATTAAAGGATAGGCTATAAAACAGGGATATACGCCAAGGTTCCAGATATTACACCCTAAGGCTAAAATCCCGCCGTCAGCAAAGAAAAGGCATTGCACAGTAAGAACGGAGGCAATCGTAATGAACGCTGCATAAGGTCCCAGGAGTATAGCAAGGAGCATCCCACCTCCTATGTGTCCGCTTGAACCTGTTCCTGGTATGGTGAAATTAATCATCTGGCCTGCAAAGATAAATGCCCAGAGGACGCCCATTAAAGGAATCATCCTCTCGTCCATTTTTTCTTTTAATTTCTTTGAACAATAAATAATTGTTCCCAGCGTTCCTGCCCACATAGCTCCGCCAACTACAGGCGAAAGTAATGCATCTGCCATATGCATGATTGCCTCCTTAAAATCTTAATCGTATTGTCAAACCTTAACCACAGAGAACACAGAGAAAACACTTAAATATCAACAATATTCCAGAATTCTATTATCCTACCATGGCCCTCACCTTGAAAAGCAGGGTAACCCTGTCTGAAGTTCTTCTCTTGAGAACACAGAGTATTCCTCTGTGCTCTCTGTGGTTTCATACTGTTCCCTCCTTTTTCATAAAACTTTTGACATTACCATCTTAATATTATTCCGGCAAGCAGGGTATAATCTGCCTCAGCCTTGTTTAATCCGATCTTTATACCAAAGTCGATATCAAGGTTTTCGGTAAGGCTATAAACAATACCGCCGACTAAAAAAACAGGGTGGACATTTGATTCCCTGTCAGGGTTTGTTTCACCACCTATGTTAGCAACAATTGTCAAAGGTTTCGTTACCTTATATTCTCCTGCCAGGGAATAATGCCATATATCTCTTAGTTCCCTTCTGTTCTTTATATATCCGAGATTGAAGTGAAGAATTAGAGGGTCTATTTCCTTTGTTGTAACAAAGAACAGGCTATAAGCAGGCTTGCCATCTCCGAGTCCCTTGTCCTCGTCTCCCGTTGGAAGGATGATTCCAGGCTTCAGTGCAAAGCCAAGGCCATCCTTTTCATAAAACCTCCATTTCAATTCTAATAAGATATCCGAGATGCCGTCCTCTGTTGCCCGGCCCCCATCGTCATCCCTGGTCCTCAAGAATTGATAGGGGGTACCAATGACAAGATCAATATTTTCCCTTATCCCTGAGGAGAGAGTAGCGGCGAACTGAGTTGTTGAGCCTCCATTATCATTTGAATATTCAACATTAACCTCAAGCTCGAATTTTCCTGTGCCCTGGGTGCCTGTGTCATCTGTTATCAAAGGGTGTGCTGCGTAAGAATTAGCAACTAAAAAAAATGCAAAGAGCACAGAGCATAAAATAAACAGTGAAAGTTTGAAACAATGAACCTCGAACTTATACCATTTTGCATTCGAAAATATATGATACCCCTCACCCTTGCCCCGTTGAGTAAGTTTCTCTACTCTACGGGGCAAGCCCTCTCCCGCAAGGGGAGAGGGTAAATCCCCTCTTGAGAGGGGTGTAGGGGTGTGTTCCCCTCCCTTGACAGGAGGCATCTTCTCTATTTCCCCTCCCTTGACAGGAGGCATCTTCTCTATTTCCCCTCCCTTGACGGGAGACACCCCCACTATTTCCCCTCCCTTGCCCGCCCCGCTTCGCAGAGCGAGGCCGGGGACGGGAGGGGTAGGGGAGGGTGATACATATGAATGCAACCCGGTATTAGAACTTAGAACTTTGAACTTCATCTGTTTTCCTTTCCCGCAGCAATAAAAAAAGCCGCGAAAGCTTTATTAGGTCTACTGACCTTTAAAACCTTCGTGGCTTTATACTCTAAAAAAACTATATCACAGGAATCTCTAATTTGCAATATAAAATTTGCTTTCTGTCATTGCAGCTCTCGCTTGGTATTCAAGGTTTCAGACGTGTTACATCTGTAACACAATTTGTGTCGTTTGTAACACACATGTGTTGCAAAAAGGAAACATTAAACACCTAAATTGAGCGATTCTTTTGCAATTGTCATTGCGAGGAGCGGTCTACGACTCGTAGAGAGCGACGTGGCAATCTCCATCACTTACAGAGAGATTCTTCGCTTCGCTCAGAATGACAGTCTCAAACGGTTTGTACATAAGAATCGCTCAATTTGGGAAACAGTTAACTTTACAGTAAGCAGTGGATATTTGTTTTTACCTGTAAATTTGAGACCGCTGAAAAAGCCATAAAATTGTGCATATGTCATGCTGATACGCCTTAGGCGGATGTTTCAGCATCTAATAAACTGGTTCTTTCTCACATTAAGTGGGTAACATATCAGAAATCCTCCCCTTAATAAGGGGAGGTTAGGAGGGGTTGTTATTACAAGGGCATTTAACAGAACAGACCATAAAATAAAGAGAAA
>JBGOWS010000005.1:0-23329 GCA_041478735.1 Thermodesulfovibrionia bacterium
ACAATTCTCATAATAAATCAGATTTTTTATTCGGAACAAAAACAACACATAAGAAGGATACAAAGAAATGAATTTTGAAGATTTTAGCTTAAGTAAAGAGACATTGAAGTCTGTATCAGAAATAGGATTTGAGGAGCCAACACCTATTCAGGTTTCTGCTATACCGCTTATACAGAGCGGGCGTGATATTGTGGGACAGGCACAGACCGGCACAGGAAAGACTGCAGCTTTTGGTATCCCGATTGCAGAAAGATGTCAGAAGGGGAGAAAACCTTTTGCTATTATACTGGAGCCAACAAGGGAACTGGCAGTTCAGGTTGCACAGGAGATTTATAAAATAGGCAAGTATAAAAAATTGAGTGTCCTGCCTGTTTATGGTGGAACGTCTATTGATAGGCAAATAAAGACTTTACAACGTGGTATCAATGTCGTTGTTGGAACACCAGGTCGTGTTATAGACCTTCTCAGAAGGAAAATACTTTCTCTTACAGAAGTAAAATTAGTCGTTCTTGATGAGGCAGATGAGATGCTTGATATGGGATTTATTGAGGATATTGAGACAATATTAAAAGCAACACCCGCAGAAAGACAAACCCTACTCTTTTCAGCTACAATCCCGCAGCAGATAATGAATATTGCCAGACGGTATATGAGGAGCCCTGAGAAGATACGGGTAAATACGGATGTTGTTATTCCAAAGATAAGGCAGATATTTTATGAGATCGGGGAAGAAAATAAGGTTAACGCCCTTTCAAGAATCCTTGATGTGGAAGATCCACAGCTTGCCATCCTCTTCTGCCATACAAAGAGGGAGGTTGATGATGTTTTCATGAAGCTCAGCCAGTTGGGATACAATGCGGGTGCCATTCATGGTGATTATACACAGGCAAGAAGGGATGATGTCATGAATAAATTCAAAGGAGGCATGCTTGATATCCTCGTTGCGACTGATGTGGCCGCCAGAGGACTTGATATAAAAAATGTAACACATGTAATTAATTACGGTATTCCTCAGAATCCTGATAGCTATGTTCACAGGATCGGAAGGACAGGAAGAGCCGGGAAGTCAGGAATAGCCATAACCATTATTACTCCAAGGGAATACAGGCATTTACGATTGATAGAAAGAACTGCAAGGACAATAATTGACAGGAAGAGATTGCCTTCACCAGCCGATGTTGTAAGGGCAAGAGAGAAAAATATTGTCAGGGATATTTCCGAGATAATCAGAGGGAATCAGCATGCGGGATATCTTCAGACAGTTGAAGAGTTATCAAATAACTATGGGTTTGGCGATATTGCAGCAGCAGCGCTCTATGCCGCATATGGTGAGAAAAAGGAGAAACCCGTAGAAGAAAATTACATAAAGAATGAAACTTCCCGTTCATTTATGACCGGTGACAAAAAGGATAATTCAAGAGCATCTGACAGGGTAAGATCTATTGCAACAAAAGCACATATTCCCTCTAATAAGGTCCGAAAAAATCGATACAGGAATTTTCAGAAATCTTTATAACCCGAAAATGCATTTGCTGACAGGCATAAGGGAACAGTCAGAGCTATCTCAGGGGATGAAGCCTTTAGAATTGTTATTCCGATCCCGGAAGCATTCCGGAGAGGAATCCCGCCTTATAAAAATTCTCCGCCAGACTTAAGGATTTTTGACAGTAGTTTATGTCAAAATTAGATAGCACTATGAAAACCTTTATTTTTATTACACTTCTGATAAGTGTATTTCTTGCAAGTACTGGAGAGGCAGTGGAAAGCCTGGAAATCCCGCATTACAACCTGTCAGTCTCTTTTGACATTCAAAGAAATCTTATAAAGGGTATCTCAACAATCACCCTTTCAGAAAAGAGGGAGCTTAATATTTCTACCGGCACCCTCAAGATTATATCGATGAAGCTTAACGGATCGCCTATAGAGCCGGAGATTAAAAGGGGAATGATTGAGTTAAATGTTAAAGGTGCTATAGAAATAGCTTACGAGGGTACGTTCAGGGAGGAATACGAGAAGGAAGACCTTGAAAATGTGGGTGTTGTATCAAAAAATATTATAAGTGATAAAGGGATGTATTTGACAGGCAGATGGTATCCCGCGATAGAAGGCCTGAAGTATTACAGCCTGAAGGCATTCCTTCCAGGAGATTTTATTGCAATCTCTGAGGCGGTCGAGATTACTGTAGTGGATACAGCGCGGGAAAAGGAATATTCTTTCAACTTTCCCTATCCCCTCAACGACATAAACCTTGTAGCAGGCAAATACACGGAATTGAAAGAGACCTTTAACGACATAGACATTTATGGGTATTTTTTCCCTGAGGACCTCTCACTTGCAAAAACATACATTGAATACACAAAGAAATACCTTAAGATGTATGAAGAGCTTCTCAGTCCATATCCATACAAGCGTTTTTCTGTTGTGGAGAACTTTCTGTCTACAGGGTATTCAATGCCAACTTTTACACTCCTCGGACAGGAAGTGGTAAGGCTGCCGTTTATTGTCGAGACATCCCTCGGACATGAGATACTTCATCAGTGGTTCGGGAACCTCGTTTATGTAGATTACAAAAATGGTAACTGGGCAGAGGGCTTGACTGCTTACCTTTCTGACCATCTCTATAAAGGACAAGAAGGTAAGGGATGGCAGCACAGAAAGAAACTTCTAATCGACTACCATAGCTATGTCAGGCCTGATGAAGAAACTACCCTGAAGGATTTTTCCCGGAGAACAGATTTTGCATCAAAGTCAATCGGCTATGGCAAAGGAGCGATGGTGTTCCACATGCTTAAGAACCTTGCAGGAGATGATATATTCTACAGGGCATTAAGGGATCTTCTCAAAGAGAAAGAATATCAAGAGGCGTCGTGGGATGATATAAAAATAGCTTTTGAAAATGCCTCGGGCAAAGACATCGGGTGGTTTTTTAATCAGTGGCTTAGCCGAAAGGGAGTAATTTCCATAGAGATAAAAGACCCGCGGGTAGTCGTCTTAAAAGGTGTTCCCACAGTCTCTTTCGAGGTTATACAGAAAGGGGAGCCTTTTAAATTTAATCTACCGCTGAAGATAAATACAAACAAGGGCGAAATTACCGGGATATTGAATATTGAGAAAGAAAAGGAGACATTTGAGATCCCTGCAGAAGGGACCCCTGGAGAGATTGTTTTTGACGGAGAATACGAGTTGATGCGTAAACTTCCAAAAGAAGAATATCCGCCTGTCATATCAAGACTCCTGGGAGATGAAAAAAGGCTTATCGTTGTCCCTGAAAAAGACAGGGAAAAATATGACGATTTAATCGATGTCTTCAGAGGGGAAGGTTTTGCTATAAAAGAAGAAAAAGAAATTAAAGATGAGGATATAATGACTTCTTCCCCCTTTGTGTTAGGTTTTGACAGCCCAATCCTTAAAAGACTGTTCGGCTGGGTTGAAAGACCATGGCCTGGATTTAGTCTGACAATAAAGGAAAATCCCCTGAACACATCAAAGGTCATAGCCATTGCTGATGGCGACTCAAAGGAAGAGGTTGACTTAGTGTCAAAAAAGATATTTCACTACGGAAAATATTCTTTTATAAGATTTGAAAAAGGCAAAAACATAGAGAAAAAAACGGATGAAACCAAACAGGGGATAAGAATCAGTTTATACGAGCCTGTATTGGGGATCCGGCCTCAAAAGGCGATTAAGCTCGATGAGATTATTAATAATATTCTGGATAAAACTATCATCTATTTAGGAGAAATCCATACGAATTATGAGGACCATAAGATACAGCTCGAGGTTATTATGAGCCTCTATGAAAAGGGCCGGAAGTTTGCCATTGGCATGGAGATGTTTCAGAAACCGTTTCAGAAGGCCGTTGATGACTATATCTCAGGAGCTACAGGCGAAAAGGAGTTTCTGAAAGCCTCTCAGTATTTCAAGAGATGGAAATTTGATTATAATCTTTACCGGGAGATTATCGATTTTGCAAAGGCAAAAAATATCCCTATAGTAGCCCTTAATCTGAGATCAGAGATTATTGAAAAGGTTTCAAAAGGCGGCCTCGACGCCCTGACCGATGAAGAGAAAAAGGAAATCCCCGAAGATATGAATATGCGGGATGAAGATTATAAAAAGAGGCTTAAGGAGATATTCGAGCAGCACGAAAAATCTGAAAGCAAAAACTTCGACTACTTCTATCAGTCACAGATACTCTGGGACGAAACAATGGCTCACTCTGTGAATGAATTCCTGAGGGAAAACCCTGACTATCAGATTGTTGTTCTTGCCGGTGTGGGACATATTATGTATGACTCGGGTATCCCGAAACGGGTATACAGACTGAATTCAAAGGACTATGTAACATTGATACCCGGTTCTGAAACCATTGATGAAGATGTGGGGAATTTTGTGCTTTTCCCAAAACAAATATCACCACCACCCACCTGGAAGCTGGGGGTTGTACTTAAAGAAGCAGAGGGCAGGGTTAAGATCAAGGATGTCCAGCCTGGAAGCATTGCAGAGAAGGCAGAACTCAAAACAGGCGATATAATCATCTCCTTGGATGACTGGAAAATAGAATCCATAGAGGATGTAAAAATCTTTATGGCTGTTAAAAAGCAGGGCGAAACAATAAAGATCAAGATATTGAGGAAGAGATTTTTACTCGGCGACAAAGAGCTTGAATTTACAGTGACTCTTTAAAGACGCTAATCCAGACCTGAAGAGAATTGCGTTATTTGATTGAAATCGTGACAACCAATTTCATTTGAATATCTCTCCTGTTTCTTTGTACCAGAACAGCAGGTCGATGTGGGAAAGAGGGATATCTATTTGTTCAGAAAACTCTATCATATTTTTCTCTATCTGCATATATTTTGCCCTGCTTATAGATCCCGGGACTTCTTCTATTATCCCGAGTTTGTTTAAATTTCTAAGTATATGCCTGTCAAGAATTGCAATTTTTTCTCCCAGTCCTATATTCCTTAAGAAATGGCTTGCTTCCTTATAGCCAAGGCCGTCTATATTTTTTACTAACCATTCCCTGCATTCATAAATATCAGCGAACATATTCAGAAACGGTCTTATAGAAACTCTGCCATCTTTCATAAATAATTTTCTTGCGTTTACTAAATATTGTGCTTTTTTATTTTTAAATCTGACACAATTTAATACTTGTTTAATTTGTTCAGCATTACCTTTTAGTAGCAGATTTTGATCCTTCAGCTTCACTATAGTGTCCCAGCAAGACTTTGCTTTAGATTGTGGAGTTAGGATGCAGAAGGCTAATTCGGTGAAAATTTCTTCGTCGTTTCTATCAGACCATATATTCTCAAATTCCTTTAATCTGGATGATATTTCATTTTTTTTGGTGCTGTATATCTTTTTTATCTGATCGATAGCGTGTTTATATTTTTTCGAGCCTTTTTCTTTATTTAACATAAAGTTCACCCTATTATTGCAAAATCCGGTATAGATATTGAGATGTTGCCTTAGAGTGTAATAGAGTATACTAAATGTGAGGATTGCCCGATGTCAAAAGGATTATTTACCCAAATCCCGATAATAATTGTCATTCCGATCCCGAATGTTTTTCGGGAGAGGAATCTCATCTTTAGTTATTTTTGAGACAGGACACCAGGGGGTTAGATTATGCCATTCAGGCAATGGTTAAAGAGTGTTAACTCTGCAATAGAAGGGATACTCCATGCTGCAAAAACTCAGCGACATTTAAGATATCACTTTTATAGCGCAGCTGTTGTTCTTCTTATAAGTTATATCCTCGGGGTTACGCGCACAGAGTTTCTTATTATTGCACTCTCTGTAATAGCTGTGCTTCTCGCGGAGATGTTCAATACTGCAATTGAAGCAATAGTTGACATCATGTCACCGGAGCATAGCGAGAAGGCGCGTGTGGTAAAAGATATAGCGGCAGGTGCAGTGTTTTTAACTGCCTTCGGGGTTGCTGTCATAGGCTACCTAATCTTATCCCCTTATTTGCGTGATTCTTTCCAGAAAGGACTCTATATAACAAAACACTCGAAAGAAGAGATCTCCATCATAGCATTTATAATCGTGGTCATCCTTGTTGTGATAACAAAGGCATATTTTGGAAAAGGACATCCATTGCGTGGGGGCATGCCGAGCGGGCATTCTGCAGTCGCATTTTCAGCATGGGTGGCAATAACATATATCACAGAGAATTTCACAGTATCACTGCTTTGTTTTATACTTGCTATAATTATTGCACAGAGCAGGGTTATAACAAGAGCTCACAGCCAGTGGGAGGTTATTCTCGGCAGTCTTATGGGAGCATCGGTAACCTTTCTGCTTTTCAGGCTATTTTCATGATGTAAAGATAGCTTTCAGGAATTCTCAGTGAAAAGGTAAAAGCCTGAGATTGTTTCACGGAGTTTATCCTGAGCAGAAAAGCAAGATTGCTTCGGTCGATACGACCTCGCAATGACAAGGGCGAAGGGTTCGCAATGACAAAAACATTTTTCGTGAATTGTCATTGCGAGGAGTGAAGCGACAAAGCAATCTCTTGATTTTTTACCGAGAATTGATAGTAACTTTTCTTTGATAAAGAAATATGAAATAATATTCTGGAAATGCTTAAACTTCGCGATGAAATAGTAAAGCTTTATAAAAAGGCTGCAACATCACTGCCTTCAGATGTTGAGGCTGCATTAAAATCTGCGCATGCAGAAGAAAGCTCGAATGCTAAAGCTGCACTATCAGCGATCCTTGAGAACATAAGGCTTGCAAGAAAAACAGAAAGACCAATATGCCAGGATACAGGCGTACCTGTATTTTTTTTAAAGGTTCCTTTTGGAATTAGCCACCTCGAATTAAAAAGTAATATAATCGAGGCAACACGAACAGCTACTGAAAAGGTACCTTTGAGAGCCAATGCTGTTGATGTGCTTACAGACAAAAATTCCGGAGATAATACAGGTATTGGCTTCCCTGGCATATACATCGAAGAAACCAGGGGCAGCAAACTTATAGTCGACCTCATGTTGAAAGGTTCAGGCTGTGAAAACATTGGCCAGTTATACAGGCTGCCTGCTGAAGAATTAAAAGCAGAGAGGGATTTAGAGGGCGTAAGAAAATGCGTGCTTGATGCCATATACGGGGCTCAGGGTAAAGGATGCCCGCCATATATTATCGGGGTGGGGATAGGCGCTACGAAGGACCAGGTGACAAGGCTTGCTAAAGAGCAGCTTATGAGGAAGCTTGAAGATACGAACAGACATAAAGTTTTATCAGTGCTTGAAGAAAGACTCCTTGGTGATATAAACCAGCTTGGAATAGGTCCACTCGGACTTGGTGGTAAAACAACAGCTATAGGTGTAAAAATCGGAGTAAATCACAGACACCCTGCATCATATTTTGTTGACGTTTCAATCTGTTGTTGGGCAAACAGAAGGGCAAGATTGATATGCGAAGATGCAAGATAAAAGATTTAAGACTGATGAGAAAATCCCCCTCTATCCCCCTTTGCCAAAGGGGGAATATTTACCCCTCTTTAGCAAAGAGGGGTTAGGGGAGATTATATGAATGTGAAAAATATCAAAAGAATAAATCTTCCATTGACAAAGGAAGACGTCCTTTCATTGCATACAGGCGATATGGTCTTAATAAACGGACAAATTGTAACAGGCAGGGATAGATTGCACAAATTCTTATTTAATGAAAAACCGGACATGAAAAGGATCCCGTTTAATCTCGAAGGTACAATTCTTTACCACTGCGGGCCTATAATAAAAAAGACCGCAAAAGGCTTTGAGCTTATTGCAGGAGGTCCAACAACAAGCATGCGGGTGGAGATGTATGAACATCAGATAATCTCAGAATACGGGTTAAGGGGTGTTATGGGCAAAGGAGGCATGGGGAAACAGACCCTGAACGCCCTTAAAGAGAATGGCTGTGTATACCTGCATACTATTGGTGGTGCTGCTGTTTATCTTGCAGACAGGGTAAAGAGGGTGATTGGTGTATGGAAACTTGAAGAGTTTGGAATGGCCGAAGCGATGTGGGTATTTGATGTTGAAGATTTCCCGGCAATAGTGACAATGGATGCGCATGGTAGAAGTCTCCATGAGGAGATAGAGAAGGAATCATATAGCGAATTTAAAAGGCTTATAGGACTTTGATTCAAGCAGTCTTGATTATCGCTGAATCTGAATTTACAAATTTTTTATAAGATCGTGCCGGAACACCTGTCAATAAATCTTGCATTAATTTAACTGTTAAAACTTTACTCGCATTTTATAATTTTGTAAACTTTGAGCAAATGATTCAGACAAAGACTATTAAGGAAAAGATTGTCTTATTGTAAGCAAAGAAAAAATATCTGAAAGGAGGAAGATAATGAATTTCTGGGAAAAGGTAAAAAAAGATATTCGGAAAGGAATCAAAGAGGGTATCGGGATTGTTAAAGAAGGTGCTACTGTTGTAAGAGAAAAAGCAGAGGAACTTACCGAAGAAGGGAAAAAACGAATTAAGATTTTTGACCTGAAAACAAAGGTTCAAAAGGAGATATCAGAGCTTGGTGGAAAAGTATATGACCTTAGTTCAAAGGTGAAAAACCCTATGCTTGACAGTAAGGTAAAGGCGGCTGTAGCTCGAATCAAAAAACTTGAGACACAGGTAGCAAGGTTTGAAGGAAAGATAAAAATAGCATCCAAAAAAGTGGCACGAAAACCTGCTGTAAAGTCAAAGAGTAAATAGTATGGCATAGCCTGTTTAGGCTTAAATCGTCCTGGCAGTTTTTATTCGGGAAAAAGTACACATATCTATGTGAGGAAACATAGCAGTGGTAACGATTATCCTGTTATTAATTGTAGTAACTATTGTAGCAATATTTTCTGCGCAGAATGCTATACCTGTAGCTATAACCTTTCTTTTCTGGAAGTTTGAGGCATCCCTCGCAATAGTAATATTTCTTTCCGTGCTCGCCGGTATGATTGCAGGAGCAATTATCATATCATTGTTGAGAATAAAACCATTTAAAAAATAAAGGATGACTAAGGTTATCTATGTTCAAGCCTTCTTCAAAAGCTGAAGACTTTGTATTGTCAGCCCCGTTAAAATTAGAAAGTAATAATCGGGCTTTATATCCTATATTTATGATCAGTTGCCAGATAAAAGGGTCAGCAATTTTTTGTCAATCACTCCTTCCCTAAGTATGTTTATTTTATTCTCTGTTATGTCCACAATCGTTGAGGGCAGGCCGCCGGAGGTGGTGCCTCCATCGATAATAAGGTCAATTTTATCTCCGAAATATCTTATGACAGTCGCTGCATCCCGGGCAGGTGGTAACCCTGACGGATTGGCACTTGTTGCAGTAATGGGGGAATTGGCAGTTTTTGCAAGCTGGAGAGCAAATGATTCCCCAGGGATTCTGACTGCAACCTTATGAGTGCCTGCTGTTATATATTCGGATAGACCCTCTATTGCCGGGAAAATTAAAGTAAGAGGTCCCGGCCAGAATCTGTCCATGAGTGACACTGCTATTTTATTCACAGATTTTGCAACAATGGGGATCAATTCCTTGCTGCCTATAATTAGCGGCATTGCCTTCTCTTCGGGTCTTTGTTTAATGTCGTAAAGTGTTTTTAATGAATCTTCCAGATCAAACTTAACGCCAAGGCCGTAAAATGTCTCTGTCGGGTACGCAATAATACCGCCGTTTTTGAGCATGTCAACAGCTTGATGCAGGACCTGCTCCATGTTTGCCTCAGATACTTTTATTCTTAACATTGCAGAATACTAACATACATGAGGTGACTTTAGTAGATATAGGGTCAGCATGATAATTTTTGTCCATCTTAATGTTCAATTGCAATTTTTACAAAGCATTCATGTTATCAGAGAAATTTTTTCTTAGTATCAAATCTTTTGTTGACATCTATTAGATTTTACTCTAAGATTTTCAGAGACACAGTTTATCAAGAAAGGGGGTGTAAAATGAAAAGGGTAGCTTTATTAGTCATTTCTTTCTTGTTACTATTATCTTTTGGATGCGCCACAAAGGATTACGTAAGACAGCAGGTGGACCCATTGGCAAACAAAATTAGCAAGCTTGAAGCAAGGGTTGATGCCATTGAATCCAGAATTAATGCCGTTGAATCCAGAATTAATGCACTTGAAGGCAAGGTTGCTGGAATTGATGAGGCTAAAGAGGCGGCAGCAGAAGCTAAAGCGTTGGCTCAGGAAGCAATGAAGACTGCAAAGGCTTGTTGTGATAAGGCTGAGGCTGCTGCAACAAGGGCTGAGAATGCTGCAACAAGGGCTGAGAATGCTGCGAAGAAGGCTGGAAAGGCATTTGAATTACAACAGAAGAAATAAAAATTAAGCACTTTTTATGGGGTCTAAAAAATTCCGGGATTTTTTAGACCCCGCGATTATTTAATTTGAAATCTTAACAGGAACTCCGCTTTTCTCTATTAGAGCATAATACATTTTTTCTGAATTAACCCTTTTAAGCAGGTTCTTTTTTCTTAGCAATTTTACTGCCTCTTTAAAATAATTCATATTTATGTGTTCATCTTTATGTGCTTCAATGTATACCTTATTATTTTTAATACCTATTTTTACAGGCTGTCGAACAATAGTTACCCTGACGCCATTGGGTGCCAGCCGAAAGAGCTTTGGTATGTCCTCTGGATACAATCTTATACAACCGTGACTAACTCTTCTTCCAATACCATAGGGCCTGTTTGTTCCATGTATTAGAATATTTCCAAGCGAGAGCCTTAATGCATGAGTGCCAAGCGGGTTGTCAGTACCGGGCGGCACCACTTCTGGCAGTGTGGGTTTTTCTTTCCTTACGGATTCGGGTACATACCAGTTTGGCCTTACTGTTTTTTGTATTACCCTGAAGTTTCCTAAAGGTGTATTGTTACCTTCACTACCTATTCCAATAGGAAATGTCCTCACTAACTTTGATTTTTTCTTTTTGAAAAAGTAATAAAGTCTCATTTCTGAGAGATTTATTACAATGCCATCATAAGATTCCGCATCAGGTAAAACCCATGATGTGGGTATTTCAACAGATATACCGGCTCCGGGGACAAAAGGATCAAGATCAGGATTTGAATCAGCGATCTCGTTAAAGCCTATCCCAAACTTTCGTGCTATCTCAATCAAAGACTCATTATCTTTATCCCTGTAAGTTTTAATTATTCCGATTACTGTTTTATCCTCTGCGTAAGAATAAACCTCGGCAGCTATTGATGATTTAAAAGATAAGATTATAAATACTGTCATTAAAAGAATACGGTGTTTCATAAAATGATAGTATCCGACAAGTGTTGCTAAATTCAAGCAAAATTATCCATGATCAAATCAAAACAATTGGATTATTTGATCTTACAACTATTTAATCTAAAGAAATTCCTCGAAGCCCAGCTTCGTGCTAAAAAAATAAGTCATGTATCTTGTCATTCCCCGATTTGATCGGGGAATCCAGAAGTTCAACAAGACAATCTGGATTCTCGCCTCGGCGAGTCGCCTGAGGCGACTGGACGAGCCGGAATGACAGACTCGATACCTCGCAGCTCTGCTGCGGGGGAGTTCATTTGAAAGCAATAAGAGAGAGGCTCTACAAGAATCCCTAAGACAACGGACAATTCAGTGCATCATTAACCTGGCTATGCCTTCACCTCATATCAGCCCGATTACAAGATGAAAACGAACCTATGGCACAGTAATAGTGTCACTTGTCTCAATATTTTTAGACGGGTCATATGTATATCCATCTTTGCTCACATTGGTGACATCAAATCTGAATACATCCCCTTTTTTGGAACTTCTCCAGGGAGATATTACAGAGGCAATACCAGATGCGTTAGTGTTAGCAGAAGTTGAGCTAATAAGGACACCGTTTAGATAGAATTTCCCTTCCACTTTAGCGCTCTGTACGCTGATACCATTATCATCCTTTATGGTAATTAACGCTTTGGCCCTATAAAGGAGTTTCCACAGGTTATCAAGAGACATATCTATTTTGGCCACATGCACTGTCTTCACAGTGGTGAGATTTACGGTGAGTTCCATACTGTTGTCAGCTATATCTGTCTCGTCAGGGACGATATCTGCTTCAGCCTTAAGGGCATGATTTCCCTCAGATGCTCCTGTGATGAGAGCTGTTAAGCAAAAATAGCTGGAAAACTTTTACAGCGCTAAATTTGTTTATTAAAAGCAAGAAAAATGCCAAAATATAACGTATTGATTTTGTTGAGATTTGAAAAAATGAATGGATAATTTTTCGGGCAGTTTGCCTTGTTGTCAGGGCATATTGCCAGAAGGAGATATAAAAAATAACCGATGGAATCTTCAATATTACATTTCTATTTCGGTAAGAATAGGACATTTCTAATTTGGGTTGATATATGCTTGACAAAAAAAAAGTTCTCTGTTATTATTTTTATTTGCCGTATAAATCCCGGCTGGAAATTTACTTTGTGGAGGTAAAGTGCCTACAATAGCACAGTTAGTAAAAAATGGGCGTGAAAAGGTCAAGAGCAAGACCAAAAGTCCGGCATTAAGAGGGTGTCCCCAGAAGAGGGGAGTATGTGTCAGGGTTTATACAACTACGCCCAAAAAGCCTAATTCAGCGCTGAGGAAAGTTGCAAGGGTACGGCTTATGAATGCAATGGAGGTTACAGCATATATACCTGGAGTAGGTCACAATCTTCAGGAACATTCTATTGTGATGATAAGAGGTGGTAGAGTAAAAGACCTTCCTGGTGTAAGGTATCATATCATCAGGGGCACCTTGGATTCTACGGGGGTTGCAGGCAGGAGACGAGGAAGGTCAAAATATGGAGCCAAGAGGCCCAAATAAGAGAGTTATAAATGCCAAGAAGAAGAGTTGTTGAAAAAAGAGAAATTTTACCTGACCCGAAATATAACAGCAAGATTGTGAGCAAGTTTATAAATGCATTAATGGAATGCGGAAAGAAATCTACAGCAGAGAAGAGTTGCTACGGTGCATTTGATATCGTGAAGAAGAAAACGGGGAGCGACCCGCTTAAGGTATTCAAGACAGCACTTGAAAATGCAAAGCCGGTTTTAGAGGTTAAGCCAAGGAGAGTTGGCGGTGCAACTTATCAGGTTCCGGTAGAAATTAGAGCACATAGACGTACAGCATTAGCCTTCAGGTGGATTATGAAATATTCAAGGGGCAGAAGTGAAAAGACCATGCAGGAAAGGTTGGCAGGGGAATTACTGGATGCTTTTAACAATACAGGGGCTTCTATCAAAAAGAAAGAAGATACCCATAAGATGGCTGAGGCCAATAAGGCCTTTGCACATTATAGATGGTAAGAAGAATAGAGGAGAAGGTATTTGTCAAGGGACACATTAGAGAAAACGCGCAATATTGGTATCATGGCGCACATAGACGCAGGGAAAACTACGACTACAGAACGGATCCTCTATTATACGGGTGTTACCTACAAGATTGGCGCGGTAGATGAAGGCACTGCTGTTATGGACTGGATGGTTCAGGAGCAGGAGAGAGGAATAACCATTACCTCCGCCGCTACCACATGTTTATGGAAAGACTATAGAATTAATATCATAGACACACCAGGGCATGTCGATTTTACCATCGAAGTTGAAAGATCCTTGAGAGTGCTTGACGGTGCTGTTGCTGTATTTGATTCTGTTGCAGGTGTTGAACCTCAGTCGGAGACGGTCTGGAGACAGGCTGATAAGTATGGTGTACCACGTATTGCATTTATGAATAAAATGGATAGAGTAGGTGCTGACTTTTTTATGAGTGTAAATAGTATGATAGAACGTCTTAATGCTAATCCTGTCCCTGTTCAGATACCTATAGGAGCCGAGGATAAACACAGAGGACCTATAGACCTTGTCAGGATGAAAGCGGTATATTTTGACGACGAAACATTGGGTGCAAAGTATATCGAAGAAGATATCCCGGATGAACTTATGCCTTATGCAAGTGAATACAGAGAAAAGATGCTCGAGGCTCTGGCTGATGTTGATGATAATATTATGGAAAAATTCATAGGTAGGGAGAAGGTAAATGTAGATGAGATAAAGGCGGCAATAAGGAAGGGCACTTTAGAGATGAAGCTCGTTCCCGTTTTCTGTGGATCTGCATTTAGAAACAAAGGTGTTCAGCTTCTGCTGGATGCAATAGTTGATTATCTTCCCTCGCCACTTGATGTCCTGCCTGTTACAGGAATAATGCCCCGCGATGGTTCTGAAATAATCAGACATCCTGAAGATAGTGAACCATTTTCTGCCATTGCATTTAAGGTGATGACAGATCCCTTTGTAGGGCAGCTGACATTTATAAGGGTTTATTCAGGAGTACTGAATGCAGGCTCTTATGTATATAACTCGACAAAGGATATAAAGGAAAGGGTCGGAAGACTGCTGAAGATGCACGCAAATAAAAGGGTGGAGATAAAAGCGGTGTACGCTGGTGATATTGCAGCGGTCGTTGGACTCAAAAGTACTCTTACGGGTGATACATTATGCGATGAGAAAAATCCTATTATACTTGAATCGATGGAATTCCCGGTGCCGGTCATGTCTGTTGCGATTGAACCAAAAACAAAGGCTGACCAGGAGAAGCTTTCGCAGTCGTTATCTAAACTCGCACAGGAAGATCCCTCGTTTAAGGTATCCTTTAATGAGGACACAGGACAGACGATTATATCCGGTATGGGAGAACTTCACCTGGAGATTATTGTAGATAGACTACTCAGAGAGTTTAAAGTCGGTGCAAGTGTTGGAAAACCGCAAGTTGCCTATAAAGAAACAGTCAGGGCAGTATCGAGTGCAGAAGGGAAGTTTGTAAGGCAGAGCGGAGGACGCGGGCAATATGGGCATGTATATATAAAGATTGAACCATTAGAAACTGATAAGGGGTTTGAGTTTGTTAATGGGATTGTTGGGGGTACAATACCAAGGGAATATATCCCTGCAGTCGAGAAGGGAATAAAAGAAGCAATGGAGAGAGGAATTCTTGCAGGTTACCCTGCTGTTGATATAAAAGCAACACTTTATGACGGTTCATATCATGAGGTTGACTCCTCAGAGATGGCATTCAAGATCGCTGGGTCTATGGCATTTAGAGAGGCTGCAAAAAAGGCTAAGCCTGTCCTTCTTGAGCCAATCATGAGTATTGAGGTTGTTAGTCCTGAAGAGTATATGGGTGATGTAATTGGTGACCTTAATTCCCGTCGCGGAAAGATTCAGAATATAGAGAGAAGGGGTAAGATGCAGGTAATAAAGGTACTGGCCCCTCTTGCAGAAATGTTTGGCTACGCTACCGATTTAAGGTCAAAAACACAGGGCAGGGCTACATATACAATGCAATTTTTGCATTACGACGAGGTTCCTAAGGGAGTCTCTATTGGAATTATAGCGGTGGTAAAGGGTTGATTATAAAAGATTTATCAGGTAGTAGTTGTTAGTGAAGAAAGGTACTAACAACTAACAATGAGGAGGAAATATGGCAAAGGCTAAGTTTGAGAGAGTAAAACCTCATGCAAACGTAGGCACGATAGGTCATGTAGACCATGGCAAGACGACATTGACAGCAGCGATAACAAGGACGCTATCGCTGAAAGGGCAGGCACAGTACAGATCATTCGACAGCATTGACAACGCACCTGAGGAGAAGGCGAGGGGAATAACGATAGCAACAGCACATGTAGAGTATGAGACAGACAAGAGGCATTATGCACATGTAGACTGTCCTGGACATGCGGATTACATAAAGAACATGATTACGGGTGCAGCGCAGATGGATGGAGCGGTATTAGTTGTAAGTGCAGCGGATGGGCCGATGCCGCAGACCAGGGAGCACATACTGCTTGCGAGGCAGGTAGGGGTGCCGTACATAGTAGTATTTATGAATAAAGTTGATATGGTAGATGACCCTGAGCTATTAGATTTAGTAGAGCTTGAGGTGAGGGAGCTATTGACGAAGTATCAATTTCCCGGGGACAAGATACCGATAATAAGGGGCAGTGCATTGAAGGCGCTGGAGAGCAGCAGCACAGATATAAATGCAGAGGAGTTCAAGTGCATCCATGAACTAATGGATGCGATAGACAGCTACATACCAACTCCTGACAGGCCGATAGACAAGCCGTTTTTAATGCCGATAGAGGATGTATTTTCGATATCGGGGCGTGGCACAGTGGTAACAGGCCGGGCAGAGAGGGGAATAATAAAGGTAGGAGAAGAGGTAGAGATAGTAGGGCTTGGAGAGACGAGGAAGACAGTAGCCACAGGAGTGGAGATGTTCAGGAAGCTACTTGATGAAGGCCGTGCAGGGGATAACATAGGAGTATTACTTCGTGGTATAGGCAAAGATGAGGTAGAGAGGGGGCAGGTGTTAGCGAAGCCTGGCAGCATAACACCGCATACGAAATTCAAGGCAGAGATATATGTATTGACGAAGGAAGAGGGTGGCAGGCACACACCGTTTTTCAAGGGATACAGGCCGCAGTTTTACTTCAGGACAACAGATGTAACAGGGGTAGCACACTTACCCGAGGGAGTAGAGATGGTAATGCCTGGTGACAACATAAGTCTTGTGGTGGAGCTCATCTCACCGATAGCGATGGAGAAGGAATTAAGGTTTGCTATAAGAGAGGGTGGAAGGACTGTAGGGGCAGGGGTTGTTACCGAGGTACTGGAGTAGGTTAATGAGTGAAAGTTTAAAGCTAAAAGTGAGAAAAGAGTGAACCAAAGGATAAGGATAAAATTAAGGTCTTATGATCACAGGGTACTTGACAGGTCTGTGAAAGAGATAGTGGATACTGTACAGAGGACAGGGGCAAGGATAGCAGGTCCTGTACCATTACCTACGAGAATAAGCAGAGTGACTGTTCTCAGATCTCCACATGTGGATAAAAAATCAAGAGAGCAGTTTGAGATCAGGACTCATAAAAGGCTTATAGATATAGTTGATCCAACTCCGCAGACTGTTGATGCTCTTATGAAATTAGAACTCGCTGTAGGAGTTGATGTAGAGATAAAGCTGTAAGGGAAATTAGCCTAATAGCTAATCAGTTTAGATAATTAAAATTGGGTATTTGGAGATAGAGTTATGTTAGCCATATTGGGTAGAAAACTTGGAATGACACAGGTATATACAGAAGATGGGAAGGCATATCCTGTTACCGTTGTTGAAGCAGGACCATGTTGTGTTATTCAGGTGAAAACCCTTGTTAAGGATGGATATGAATCTGTTAAATTAACCTTCTTAGAGACAGAGGAAAAAAAGTTAAATAAACCTCTAATAGGTATATTCAAGAAGGCAGGGATTAAACCTTATAAGATATTAAAGGAATTTCCAATCAGCGGGTTAAAAGTCGGTGATTTTGTGACTGTAGAAAAATTTGAAAAGGGAGACAAGATTTCTATTTCTGGCATCTCTAAAGGTAAAGGGTTTCAGGGTGTTATGAAAAGACACCACTTTTCAGGTGGCCCGGGTTCTCATGGCTCAATGTTCAATCGTGCACCGGGTTCTATTGGTGCAAGTTCTTACCCATCAAGGGTATGGAAGAACCAGGGAATGCCTGGCCATATGGGATCAGAAAGAATAACAGTCAAGAACCTTGAAATAGTTGATGTTAAGGCCGGCCAGAACCTACTTCTTATAAAGGGTGCGGTTCCAGGCGCAAACGGTACTTTTCTGGAGATTAAAAAGAAAGACTGATATGCCAGAGCTTGAAGTAAAAGACAGGAACAATAATACTGTTGAAAAGATTAACTTGCGGGACGACGTATTTGCTGTCACTGGAAACCATGGTGTTATCCACGAGGCGGTAATTAATTTTCTTGCAAACCAGAGGCAGGGTACCCATGCAACAAAGACAAGAGGTCTTGTTAGCGGAGGCGGCAAAAAGCCATTCAAACAGAAACATACAGGAAGGGCGAGAGCAGGGAGCACCCGGTCCCCTTTATGGAAGGGCGGAGGTGCGGTCTTTGGTCCTCAGCCGAGAGATTATTCGTATAATCTACCCAAAAAGGTAAAAAGGCTTGCATTAATGACAGCCTTTTATGAAAAGCTTTCGAGTGGAGAAATTATTATAATAGATAATTTATCCATCGAGAAGCCGAAGACAAAGGAGATAAAAGAAATTTTAGAGAATCTGGGTCTTGCTGGCAAAAGTGTACTTATAGTACTCCCTGAGAAGGATGAGTTGATTACACTTTCTGCCAGAAATATTCCAGGTGTGAGTGTTACTAGATCTGCGGATCTCAATACTTATAATGTTATTGCTTATAATATGCTTCTTATGACAAAAGAGGCAGCGGTTCGATTAGAGAACATAAAGGGATTATGAAAAATATCTATACTATAATTAAAAAACCACTTTTTACAGAGAAGGGCAGCAATCTTAAAGAATCACAGAACAAGATACTTGTTGAAGTTTCAAGAGATGCTAATAAGGTTGATATAAAAAGGGCTATTGAAGAAATTTTCAAAGTAAAGGTTGATAAGGTTGCAACAATAAATACAAATGGGAAGTGGAAAAGATACGGAAAGTCTATAGGCAAAAGACCCGATAGAAAAAAGGCAGTTATTACCCTCGAGAAAGGTGAAAAACTTGATTTCATTGAAGGTGCATAATGGGGATAAAGAAATATAATCCGACATCGCCGGGCAGGAGATTCCAGACGGTCTCTGACTTTGCGGACATCACAACAGGTAAGCCGTGCAAGCCTTTACTGAAATCCCTGAGGAAGACAGGAGGCAGAAATAATAATGGACGTATTACTGCCTGGCAGAGAGGTGGAGGTAACTGGGGGGCTTATAGGATTATCGATTTCAAGAGAGACAAGATAGGTGTGCCTGCAAAGGTGGGGACTATAGAATACGATCCAAACAGGTCAGCAAGGATTGCACTGCTTAAATACAAAGATGGTGAGAGAAGATACATAATTGCACCTTCAGGGCTTCGGGTAGGAGATGATGTTGTCTCAGGTAAAGGTGCTGAAATAAAAATAGGGAATGCATTGCCTCTAAGCAATATGCCGTTAGGAACATTTATACATAATATTGAGCTTAGGCCTGGAGAAGGAGCCAGACTTGTAAGGAGCGCTGGCGCTTCAGCACAATTGATAGCTAAAGAAGATAAGTATGTCCAGATTAAGTTTCCATCAGGTGAGGTTCGTTTTATACCTTCAGGTTGTATGGCAACTGTCGGACAGGTTAGTAACGTTGACCATGAAAATATCACTTACGGCAAGGCGGGTAGAGTAAGATGGTTAGGTAAGAGACCTCACGTAAGGGGTGTTGCAATGAATCCGGTAGACCATCCGCTTGGTGGCGGTGAAGGTAAGAGTTCCGGTGGTCGCCCAGCATGCTCACCTTGGGGGAAGCCTGAAGGGGTTAAGACAAGACAGAATATAAGAACTGATAGATTTATTATTAAGAGGAGGAAGTAAGTTGCCAAGGTCTTTAAAAAAGGGGCCGTTTGTAGATGAAAAGCTTATGAAAAAAGTGAAGTCAATGCTGGAGAGTGGTGAAAAGAGGCTTATAAAGACGTGGTCAAGACGTTCTACGATAATACCTGAGTTTATAGGGTTTACATTTGCTGTACATAATGGTAAGAAGTTTATTCCTGTATATGTCACAGAGAATATGGTCGGCCATAAGCTTGGTGAGTTTTCACCTACAAGAACATTCAGAAGCCATGCAAAGTCTGAGAAGGCCGCTTCTATGAAGAGGTAAAGAGGAAGTATATTATATGGAGTCAAAGGCAATATTAAAGTATGCGAGGATTACGCCCAGGAAGGCACGAAGGGTAGTGGATCTTATAAGAAATAAAAGTGCCGGGGATGCCCTTCTGTTTTTACGATTCATGCCTTACAGGGGAGCGAAGTTTGTTGAAAAACTTCTCAAGTCTGCAATGGCAAATGCAGAACAGAAAAAGGCTGTTAATCCTGAGGCGATGCAGATTATAAAGGCATTTGTTGATCAGGGGTCCGTAATGAAAAGGGTTGAACCGAGGGCAATGGGAAAGTCGAATGTTATCAGAAAAAGGACTTGCCATATAACGCTCATTCTTTCTGAGGAATAAACATGAAAGTTAAGAGTGAAAAGTTAAAAGTTAAGAAAGTTAAGGAAATTCAATTTATAACTCTTAACTCTTAACTCTCAACTCATAACTTTTAACTATTTTAGGAGGTAGATTTTGGGTCAGAAGACGCATCCTATAGGAATTAGGCTCGGGATAATAAAAACCTGGGATTCGAGATGGTTTATAAAAAAAGGATATAGTAAACAGCTTCTCGAAGATATAGAAATTAGAAGGTCTCTTAAAAAAAGACTATATCATGCCGGTGTACCTAAGATAGAGATAGAAAGGGCTGGTACGAATATAAGGTTGATAATTCACACTGCAAGGCCTGGAATAATTATTGGTAAAAAAGGAGCCGAAGTTGAAAAGCTCAGAAAAGATCTTAAACTGATGACAGGTAAAGATGTTGCAATAGACATAAAAGAGATAAGGAAACCAGAGGTAGATGCTCAACTTGTTGCTGAAAATATAGCTCTTCAGCTTGAAAAAAGGATTGCTTTCAGAAGAGCGATGAAAAAAGCTGTGGCCTCAGCCCTGAGGTTTGGTATCCTCGGAGTAAAGGTATCGTGTTCCGGGAGGCTTGGCGGGGGCGAGATAGCACGGTCAGAGTGGTACAGAGAAGGTAGGGTCCCGCTCCATACATTAAGGGCTGATATAGACTACGGCTTTGCAGAAGCGAGGACAACATACGGTGCTATAGGAATTAAGGTATGGATGTACCATGGGGATATATTGCCAGAAAGTAAAGTCGGGGAAAATTAGGTGAAGTTATGCTAATGCCCAAAAAGGTTAAATTTAGAAAGATGCAGAAAGGTAGAATGAATGGGAAGGCCTATAGTGGCTCTACAGTCTCATTCGGTGATTTCGCTTTAAAGGCGCTTGAGCCAGGATGGGTTTCAAGTAGTCAGATCGAAGCAGCCAGGATTGCGATTACGCGCAAAGCCAAAAGAGGATGTAAGCTATGGATAAGGATTTTCCCGGATAAACCAATAACAAAGAAACCAGCTGAGACGAGGATGGGTAAAGGCAAAGGAGCACCTGAGTACTGGGTTGCAGTTGTGAAGCCTGGGAGAATTCTCTACGAGATGTCGGGTGTGACTGAAACGGTTGCAAAAGAGGCTATGCGTCTTGCTTCTTTCAAATTGCCAGTGGCGACTAAGTTTGTAAGAAGAGATGAGGAGGTTCTGTGAAACCATCTGAACTTAGAGCAATGACAATAGATGAATTGATGCAGAAGGAACAGGACCTTAGAAAAGAACTCTTTAACTTGAGGTTTCAACAAGCTACGGGTGAGATAGAAAATCCAAAACGGATATATGCAGTAAGAAAAGGTATTGCAAAGGTCTTGACAATAAAAAGTGAAAAGTTGGAAAGTGGAAGGTAAAGATGTCTAAGAAGATATATACTGGTAAAGTTGTCAGTGATAGGATGGATAAGACGGTAGTTGTAGCCGTGACAAGCTTTTTTCAACACCCCGTGTATAAAAAAACGTTAAAAAGGGTTGCAAAGTTTAAGGCACATGATGAGGAAAACAAATATCATATTGGAGATACTGTAAAGATTATAGAAACAAGACCTCTAAGCAAAGATAAGAGGTGGGTAGTAATAGATTAGAAGTTGATGGGAGTGATTAAAAATGATTCAGATGAGGAGTATGCTCGAGGTAGCGGACAATTCAGGTGCTAAAAAGGTGCAATGCATAAAGGTGCTCGGAGGTTTCCATAAGAGATATGCAAGGCTTGGTGATATAGTTGTTGTCAGTGTTAAGGAAGCAATACCTGATAGCAATATCAAAAAAGGAACAGTAGCAAAGGCTGTTGTGGTAAGGACAAAAAAAGAGCATAGAAGACCCGATGGATCTTATATACGGTTTGACCAGAATGCGGTAGTTCTTATAGATGTGAAGGGTGAACCTATTGGGACAAGGATATTCGGACCTGTTGCAAGGGAGCTTAGGTGGAAAGAGTTTACAAAGATAATATCTCTGGCTCCAGAGGTTCTATAGGAGAAAGATGGGTTTAAATATTAAGAAAAATGATACAGTCTTAGTGATTGCTGGCAAAGAAAAGGGGAAAAGAGGCAGAGTTCTTTCTTTTTCCTCATCTAATGACAGACTCTTGGTTGAGAAGATAAATATGATCAAAAAACATATGAAGCCAAGCAAAAAGTATACTCAAGGCGGCATTATCGAGAAAGAGGCCCCGCTTCATATATCAAATGTAATACTGATATGTCCAAAATGTAACAAACCAACGAGGCTTAGTAGTACATTTCTCCAAGCTGGTAGGAAGGTGCGTATGTGCAAGAAATGCAGGGAGGTAATGGACGAGTAATTATGCCAAGACTTAAAGAAAAATACATCAAAGAGATTATCCCACTTATGATGAAAGAATTTTCATATAAAAATGTAATGCAGGTGCCCAAGGTACAAAAGGTTGTCCTTAATGTTGGACTTGGCGAGGCGATACAGAACATAAAACTTCTTGATGCAGCACAGAAGGAGCTTTCCTTAATAACAGGTCAGAGAGCGGTTGTTACAAAGGCGAAGAGATCGATAGCATCCTTTAAATTAAGGCAAGGGGTCCCCATAGGCTGTAAGGTAACCCTCCGGGGAAATAAGATGTATGAATTCCTTGACAGGCTGATAAGCCTTGCTCTGCCAAGAATCAGGGATTTTAGAGGGGTATCGGGAAAATCTTTTGACGGAAGAGGTAATTATGCTCTGGGTCTGAAAGAACAGTTTATATTCCCGGAGATAGATTATGACAAGGTCGAGATGGTTCATGGGCTTGATGTCGCAATCTGTACTACTGCAAAGACAGATAAGGAAAGCAAGTCCCTTTTACGTTATCTAGGGATGCCGTTTAGAATTTAAAAAAGTTATTGGTCATTCGTTAATAGTTATAAGTAACGACACATAATTAACGAATAACGAATAACAAGTAACAAATAACAAAAATGGAGTGGTTAATGGCAAAGGTTTGTATGATCGAAAAGGCGAAAAGAGAGCCAAAATTTAAGGTGAGGGCTCATAACAGGTGCAAGTTATGTGGAAGGCCCAGGGCCTATCTCCGCAAGTTCGGAATGTGCAGGCTATGTTTTAGAACGCTTGCGCTCGAGGGGAAGATACCTGGAGTAATAAAGGCAAGCTGGTAGTTTAGGAGGTATTAATGCTAACTGATCCAATTGCAGATATGCTTACAAGGATAAGGAATGCTATACGTATTAAAGCTGAGAAAATTGATATCCCT
>JBGOWS010000276.1:0-3162 GCA_041478735.1 Thermodesulfovibrionia bacterium
ATCAATATGATTGACGGACTTGATGGCCTTTCAGGGGGTATTTCCCTTATTGCTTGTTTATCTTTTGCTGTACTGGCTTATATAAATAACCAGACAGAATTGCTATTCTTGAGTATCGCTCTCACCGGTGCACTTATCGCTTTCCTCAGATATAACTGGCATCCCGCTCAAATATTTATGGGCGATGCAGGAAGTTTCACAATTGGATTTACATTAGTCTTTCTCTCTATAGCTATAACACAAAAGGATAACAGCCTAGTTCCTCCTGTTGCATCACTTCTGATATTAGCTGTTCCTATCGTCGATACAGTGACCATAATGAGCAAAAGGATAATAAAGGGAAAGAGCCCCTTCCGTGCTGATAAAACCCATTTTCATCATATACTTTTAAGGTTTGGTTTTAAGAAAAAAAATGCTGTTGGGGCCGTTCTTTTGCTATCAGCTATGCTGTCGTCTTTTGCTGTTGCCGGAACTATTTTGAAGATACCAGAATACTATTTATTTTCAATCTTCCTTGTCTACCTCGGTCTCTATGTCTTATCTGCAGCTTACATAAAAGATATTCTTACAGCAAGACTACGGTTAAGGAGAAGGAAAGATAAACGTCACTATTTAAGAATCCCTGTTACCTGTTCTTATAAGGAGAAATCTCTTGCGGGAACGGTAACAGACCTCGGCTATAGTGGTTTTTCAGCCATATTTGAAGAGGCTCTTTTAGTTGGGGAAAGGATGGAGACCGATCTTTTTTTGGCAGGACATGATAAAACTACAGAATTCAATGCAGTAGCTGAAGTTGCATGGTCGCATAAGACGGATAACTGGTACAAATGTGGTTTTCAATTTATTGATAAGGATAATAAACAGGCCAAAACCTTAAAAAGCTTTTTAGAGCAGGTTTCATTTAGAGACCATTGCATCATTAAACAGACAGTAGATAATGTCAATAGTTTTATGAAAAAAGAGGGAAAAATATGAAACCACAGAGAGCACAGAGGTTTTCTCTGTGTTCTCAAGAAAAGAACTTCAGACAGGGTTACCATGCTTTTCAAAGGTGAGGGCCATGGTAGGATAATAGAATTCTGGTCCTTACAATAAAGAAAAGAGGGAAATTGAGAGAAGGAAAATCCAAAATGACGGATTAAGAAGCATAATTTTCCGGATTTTATGCATAATGACAACTAATCCTTTATTAATGCGGTATGGTAAAAATAACATCTCGTAAGTGCTTATAATACAAGGAGTTATATTTTTGTAGATTCGCTTTTCAACTTAAACACGAATGAGGGAAAAGAAGTTGAATATTAGCATTTTTAAATTATAAAAAAGAAAGTCCTTATCAATGAGGTGGAAGATTGCTCAATATAGAAAACAAAATTGCCTTCAATCAAAATTTCAAATATTGTCTTCCGGTAATTTTGTGGATGTGTTTCATCTTTTGGATGTCAGCCGAAACGTTTTCGGCGCAGAACACGTCTTTGATCATTGAGCCTGTTTTCCGTTTTCTGATGCCGGGAATCTCGCCCAAAAAACTGGATATGATTCATGGGTTGATTCGAAAGTGCGGACATGTCGTCGAGTATTTTATCCTGGGTCTTTTTCTGTTTCGCGCTTTTCGCTGTGGCTCTAAGGAATCTCGAACCTGGCGATGGGCATTTTCCGCTATTATAATCGTGGTGCTTTATGCCGCAAGCGATGAGTTTCACCAATCTTTTGTAGCCACGCGTACTGCCTCTCCTGTCGACGTCGGTATAGACATAATGGGCGGAATCCTTGCCCAGGTTGTTAGCGCTATATGGCGCCACCGCAACCGGAAACAAGCGGTTTTTCAACAGATTCTGAGGAGCTGAAAGCGCCTGTGGTGATATCCTTAATCCGAAAAATGCATTTGACTGAGAAGCATAAAAGGCACATGTGCATCAAAACCTCTCCAATGCAGAATGAGCGTCTTTGTTGTCATCGATTCGGGCAACATGAAAACGTGCAGGAATGACATACAATGTAGCTTTACTTATAACTTCTTAGTAACTGTATCCAATGGAAACAGTATATCATTTGATACTGTAGCTAAAAGATACAGTATCTATCTCATGATGTCCGCACTTAGAAAGCGGTGTCTACGGAATCGAATACTTGAAGTAATAAAAAAATACTTATAATTCAGGAAGTTAAATTTTCAGTTTCTTATAAAGAATCAATATTCTATTCATTATTATGTATAATATTATTTGGTATATAAATTGCATGGTTAAAGATAGCAATTATTTTTGCAATAAAAGCCTTTTAATTCGTAACCCTTCAGTGATGGGTGCAAAAAGCCTACCCTTGGTAAGGGGAGGCTTGGAGGGGTATTGATTTAATTACCAAAATCTCCCCAACCCCTCCTTGGTAAGGAGGGGCTTCCACCCGTAACTGAAGGCTTACTTTAATTCTTCCAATATGCAGTAAACATATGTACTTAGTTGCCTCGATGTAACTCAGAAGGCGGAGCATTGTCTAAAGCCTGGATTGAAATTTGATTCCTTTGACGATCGGCTTTTAATTCCCGGAGAGCCTTACAGGAAAATTAGTATTTGGTATATGATACCGAAAAAAATATTCCCTGAATTGAGCGATTTATATGGATGAAGCCTCTATCATTGTCATTCCGATCCCGAAAGCATTCGGGAGAGGAATCTCGTCTTTAGTGAGAGAGATTGCCTCGTCGCTCTCTACGAGTCGTAGACCATCAAGGGATGGGTACACACCCCTGCACCCCTCTCAAGAGGGGATTTTCCATCTACCCTTGCAGGGTTAGGGTGAGGGGTAATAAAGACTTTTGCAAGAGCCTCATGCTATAAATGAATCATGAAGATTGTATATTTCAAATTAACTATTTATATCATTATAAGTATGATGTTAATGGCCTGTAGCGATGGTTTGTCAAACAATACAGCTTCAAAGAATATAACTACTATCTCAGGACCTCTAAGGGTCAACCCTCATAATCCCCGTTATTTTACGGATGACAGTGGAAAGGCGATTTATCTTACTGGATCGCATACTTGGGCAAATTTCCAGAGCTGGGGGAACTTGCACCCACAAATCGATTTCAATACTTACCTGAATTTCCTGGAAAAGTACAATCACAACTTCATCCGACTTTGGGTAACCGACACAGCAGCA
>JBGOWS010000171.1:0-5028 GCA_041478735.1 Thermodesulfovibrionia bacterium
CTATGAAAGGCAAGTTTTATATGTCTCAAGAAACAGCAGACCTTCTTGTTGATTTCATCAAAAACTCTTTTACACATGATAAAAAAAGTTTTAATCTAGATTTTTATGGCGGCGAGCCTCTACTGAGTATTGAACTCATTAAATATATTTCAAAAAGGTTACAAGACTTTGCAAAAGATAGGAATGTAGACTACACCTTTACTCTTGTAACCAATGGAACCCTTTTTACAAGAAAAACAGCCGGGGAATTGGCTTCACTCGGTCTAAAAGGCGTGAAGATAACCCTTGATGGTCCTAATGAAAATCATGACAGATATAGACCTTTTAAGTCGGGAAAGGGCAGTTTCGATAAAATAATCAAAAATATTAAGGAGACATGCGAGATCATTAAAATCGGGATAGGCGGCAATTTTAATAAGGAGAACTACAAAGGTTTTCCCATACTTCTTGATTACCTTCTTAGTGAGAGACTTACACCGGATAAAATTTCAAATGTAAAATTCGACCCTATTATAAAGGCTGAAGGCGATTTTTCTCCTGCAGACTTCAGGGATGGATGTGAATCAATAAATGAACCCTGGCTTGTTGAGGCTGGGGTTGTATTAAGAGAAGAAATATTAAAGAGGGGTTTCCACACACCCAAGATAACCCCTTCTCCTTGCATGGTAGGTATTCGTGACGATTTTGTTGTAAATTTTGGCGGCTCCATATATAAGTGTCCAGGTCTTATAGGTAGAAAGGGCTTTGAGATAGGTGATTTAAGGACCGGCATCAAGGATTACAGGGAATCCCATAATCTTGACCTGTGGAAGAGACAGGAATGCCTTGACTGCGAATACCTTCCTCTCTGCTTTGGCGGATGCAGGTATATGAAGCTGCTCAGGGATGGAAACATCGATGGTGTTGATTGTAAAAAACCTTATTTTGATGCCACATTGGAGGCGTTTATCAAACAGGACATAAAATACAGACTGAAAGGCTGATAAGAATTGAGTTCCTCAAATACCAAAAGTCTCATGATATACACCACAATTAGCTCTATATGGGGGATTGTGTTTGGTCTTATAGGCCCATTTTATGTGGTCTATGTGGAGAAATTAAGCGGAGGTATGGAGAAATTGGGTATCGCCTTTAGTATAATGATCCTCCTTCAGTCTCTTACCACGTATTTTGCAGGACATTATTCAGATAAGTTAGGTAGAAAACCATTTCTTTTCCTGACAGCTTATGCGGATGCCTCGATTTTACTTCTCTACACAATAATAAGTAAAACTCACCATCTATATGTATTGCAAGGGCTTCTCGGCATTACAAATGGTGTTAGTGGCACAATAAGAACCTCTCTTCTTGGGGATCTGACAATAAAAGAAAAAAGAGGCAAGGAGGTAGGTAAGTTTAATGCAATTGTCAGCTTCTCTTCAGCAATAGGGCTTGCTCTAAGCGGTTATCTGGTAAAATATTACGGTCTTAAATTTATATTTTACTTTGCCTCTATTGTTGTGGCTTTATCAACAATACTGCTATTTTTTATAAAAGAAGAAGATGCATGAGAGTTCATAAAGAGTTATAATCCTTGACTTTAAAACATGAGCTATCCTACCATTAACGATGGAGCTGGAAGAGGTTTTTGGATTATATGAGCCGGAGCTAAGGATTACAGAAGAGAGGATTAAAGACCTCTTCAAAAGTCCTGTTTCTACTATACCACTTATCGGAAGTCACCTTGTAGATTGCGGTGGCAAGAGACTTAGACCGTTGATTCTGATCCTGAGCGCAGAGCTGGCAGGCTACAAGGGAGATGCACGTCTAATCCTTGCAGGGATTGTTGAAGCAATACATACTGCATCCCTCTTGCATGACGATGTTGTTGACGGTGCAGAGATAAGAAGAGGTAAATCCCCAGCCCATTCTATATGGGGTAACCAGGTTGTAATACTTGTCGGTGATTTTCTTTACTCTAATGCTTTGAGGCTTGCTGTTATGCAGAGGAACCAGAAAATTATGGAGACACTCTCCGAGGCAACGACAAGGATGACAGAAGGCGAGATCCTTCAACTTGCCAAAACAGGAGACCCTAATATAACTGAAGAGGAATATGTTGATATTATCTCTGCAAAAACCGCTGTTTTAATCTCGGCGGCATGCAGAATAGGTGCAATTCTGGGTTCCCTGCATGGAGATATGGAGAATGCACTCGCACGTTTCGGGATGAAGACAGGGATTGCGTTTCAGATGGCTGATGACATACTTGATTATATGGCAGATGAAGGGGCGCTTGGTAAACGCCTTGGCAAAGATCTTAATGAAGGCAAGATCACGCTCCCGCTTATACACCTGCTGAAGACTGCAACTGATAAAGAGATAGAAGAAGTCAAGGGAATAATTAAAGATGGACTCAAAAGAGGCAGTCTTAAGAGGATAATGAAGCTTTTTGTGAAATATAATACAATAGAACTCTGTCTAAGAAAAGCGCAGAATATTGTTGCTGATGCAAAGACTGATCTCGCAGTTTTTCCGGATTCACCTGCGAAGGAAGCACTATTCACAATAGCCGAATATACACTCCTTAGAGGGAAATAGATGCATCCCCTTGTTGAGATTGCAAAGAAGAGTGTAGAGACATACGTCAGGGAAGGCAGAATTATAAAACCATCTGAACCTGTTCTGCCTGAAATGGCTGAAAAGGCAGGTGTTTTTGTCAGTCTTAAAAAGCACGGGCAACTGAGGGGATGCATAGGAACTTTTATGCCACTGTGTGAATCTATTGAGGCCGAGACTATAGTAAACGCAATATCTGCGGCAACAAAAGACCTCCGGTTTCATCCGGTCGAGGAAGATGAACTCGAAGACCTCACCTATTCTGTTGATGTCCTCTCTTGTCCAGAAAAGGTAAGCGACATAGCTGAGCTTGACCCCAGAAAATACGGGGTAATCGTTGTTGGTGGACAGAGGAAAGGACTCTTGCTACCTGATCTCGATGGAGTCGATACCGTCGAAGAACAGTTAAGGATTGCAAAGATAAAAGCGGATATACTGCCCCATGAAGAGGTAGAAATTTACAGGTTTGAGGTTAAAAGGTATAAATGACGGAAATATCACTCAAAGGGAACATTAAGGACGTTAGTCTTGCCAATATCCTGGCATATTTAAACAGGAACAGGAAGACTGGTACCTTAATCATGAAGACCCCTGCATTTACAAAGAAGGTTTATCTGGTTAAAGGGGATGCTATCTTTGCTTCTTCAACGTATGAGGATGACAGGTTAGGGGAGATGCTTATCAAGGCAGGGAAGATAACTTTGGAGCAGTATGACGCATCTGTGGAACTCCTCAAAAAGACTGGCAAAAGGCAGGGCGCTATACTTGTTGAACTCGGGCATCTAACACCGAAGGAACTCTTCTGGGGCGTGAAATACCAGGTAAAGGAAATAATATACAGCATCTTCCAGCTCGAAGATGTTGTATATTATTTCGTAGAAGGGGAGATACCTTCACAGGAAGTAATAACGCTGAAGATGAGTATGGGCAACCTTGTATACGAGGGGATTAAAAGGATAGATAACTGGACCAGAATCAAAAATGAGATACCGGATACAGACTCTATCCTTAAACTTAGCAGTGACCCCATGGCTCTCTTCCAGGATATAGAGCTAAGCCAGCAGGACAGAAAGATGCTCTCCATAATTGATGGCAGAAAAACGATTAAGGAGCTGATTAACAGTTCATGGATTGGCTCATTTGAGGTCTTGAAGATTTTGTATGTCTTGTGGTCTATAGGCGTACTCGAAGAAAAGGAAAAGGTAATTGAAAAGGCAGAAGAGGCGGAGGAGATGGTGTCGCTGGAAGATATTCTGCAGCCTGTTTCCGAAGAGGAAGATGCTTTTAGAAAAAAAGTGGATGAGATATATTCAAACCTCGACAAACTCAGTGCGAATGAACTTCTCGATGTTGCTGATAATTCAGATGAAGAGATTATAAAAAAGAATTATTACAGGCTTACAAAGGAATTTCATCCAGACAGGTATTTCAGTTCTGCTGACCCTGAAATAAAGGATAAGCTTACCTCAATCTTTGATGCAATAACACATGCTTACAACATGCTGAAAGACGATAGCAAGCGAAAAGAGCATTTCAAGCCGTTGGGCTAGGTCCGGGAAGAAGAGGTTTCAACTGCTCAGGGTGCAGAAGAACAGTTCAAACGCGGGGTTGAAGAGTTTAAAAAAGGGAACTTCTGGGGTGCTGTTGAATCCTTAAAATGGGCGATTAAATTAGAACCGAAGAAAGTAAAGTATTGGAGTGACCTTTCCCTGTCTTTATCAAAGATTCCAAACAGGCTAAAGGATGCAGAAGATGCATCACTTGAGACGATAAAATTGGAGCCGTATAATGCAGAGCACTATGCTCACCTTGGCCTGATTTACCTTAAGGCAGGCATGAAAAAAAGGGCATATAACCAATTCGAGAAGGCCCTGAAATTCGATCCGGAAAACGTCAAGGCACAGAAGGGACTGAAGCAGGCGAAAGAATAATCAATTTCTTTTATACACACCACTTCTGCCGCCTCGTTTCTCCATGAGCATGATGTCTGAAATAACCATTTCTTTATCAACAGCCTTGCACATGTCATAAATAGTTAAGGCAGCCGCAGAAACAGCGGTCAGTGCTTCCATCTCGACGCCTGTCTGGCCCAGAATCTTTACGCATGCTACTATATCAACCTTATTCTTTTTGCTGTCGAGGTTTAATTTTATATCTACTGAGGTGATATTTAACGGGTGGCACATTGGAATAACTTCACTTGTCTTCTTTGCTGCCATTATGCCTGCGACCCGTGAAACACAAAGCACATCGCCCTTCGGAACTTTTTTATCTTCTATAAGTCTCAGGGTTTCAGGTTTCATATAGACAGAGCCCTTAGCTACAGCCTCTCTTTGGGTCAAAGGCTTTTCACTGATGTCAACCATCTTTGCCCTACCTTCTTTATCCAGATGAGTCAGTCTTTTCATCAGTCTCCCTTTCAATGTTTAC
>JBGOWS010000210.1:0-4287 GCA_041478735.1 Thermodesulfovibrionia bacterium
TGCAAAAGTCTGAAAAAAACTTTTCTGTCATAGTGAGCCTGTCGAACTATGACCATAAATCAAATGGTTATATCACCCTTCGACAAGCTCAGGGTGACACTTCCAGGACTTTTGCAAGAGCCTCTCTTTTTTAATATTCCTTACCGAGATAAGCCTCTATAACCATCTTATCTCTCCTAATGTCCGCAGGTAGACCTTCGGCAATCTTTACACCATGGTCAAGAACAACAACCCAGTCAGATATCCCCATAACCACCTTCATATCATGTTCGATGAGAAGCACTGTCTTACCCAGTTCTTCTAAATTTTTTATGAGACCCATAACCCCTGATGTCTCCTGTGGATTCATCCCTGCTGTAGGTTCATCGAGCAACATCAATGACGATTCTGTTGACAGCGCCCTTGCAATCTCTAACCTCCTCTGTGCACCATAGGAAAGATTTTCAGAAACGGTATCAGCATACTCCAATAGTCCAACGAATTCGAGATGCTCCATGGATTTTTCCCTTATAGTTCTCTCCTCATTGCGAAACTTTTTCAACCTTATGATTGAGCCGAAAAAACCCGAGCGTGTTTTATGGTGCTGGCCAACCATGACGTTTTCAGCAACGGTCATTTCACGGAAAAGCCTGATGTTCTGGAATGTCCTCGATATACCAAGCCTCACGATGGTGTGAGGCGGAAGGCCGGTAATATCGGTATCAGAGAAATGGATAGTTCCCTTTTCAGGTTTTAAAAATCCAGTTAGACAATTGAAGACTGTTGTCTTACCCGCACCATTCGGGCCTATAATGCTCATTATGGCGCCTTCTTTCACTCTGAAGCTTACCTCGTTAACAGCTTTAACGCCTTCAAAGTGTTTTGATAAATCTCTAACTTCTAAGAGAGGCACCTTTACCTCCGAGCAGTCCCTGGGGCCTGAATATCATCAGAAGTACAAGACCGCTGCCAAGTGCGAGCATTCTGTAAAGCTGAACTTCCCGCAGAATCTCGGGAAGTAGAACAAGGATGATGCTCCCTAAGATAACACCCGGGATGCTTCCGGGCCCGCCGATTATGACCATGCAGAGTATAAACACTGACTCCATAAATGTAAAACTCTCTGGAGACACAAAGTGCATCTTACCGGCAAAGAGGGTGCCCGCGAGCCCTGCCCAGAATGCCCCGAAAGCGAAGGAATAGATTTTATACATGGTTGTGTTTATACCCGCGGCAGATGAAGCAACTTCATCTTCTCTTATAGCAATCCAGGCCCTTCCTATTTTTGAAGAATATACCCTTTTTGTTATAAAAACGGTCAAGATTACAAACGCCAAGACGAAATAATAGTAATATGTGAGATTTCCAAATGATATTGACATGATTGAGGGAAAAGCAATCCCTGATATTCCGTTTGGCCCCTTTGTCAGGCTATCCCAGTTATTGAGAATGAGTCGGGTTATTTCTCCAAAACCCAGAGTAACAATTGCAAGGTAATCTCCTCTTAAACGTAATGCAGGTATTGCAAGAAGAAATCCAGCAGCTGTAGAAAAACCTATAGAAAAGGGTATGGCCGACCAGAAGCCGAGACCAAGTTTTGTGTTGAGAAGAGCATAGGTATAGGCTCCAATCGCATAGAATGCCACAAACCCCAAGTTTAGCAGGCCTGTAAAACCAACCAAAACATTTAACCCAAGGGCAAGTATTGTATAGATTCCTGCAAGAATAGCCACATCAGTGAAATAATCTGAAGAAACAAAGGGAAAGATAAGAAGTAAAGGGAATAAAGCATAAAGCATAATCCGCGAGGCGGGATACCTTATTGCCCGTATCCTGCTGCTAATGTTTTGCAAACTTTCTCTCAATAACTTTGTATAACCGAGAAAAAATTCTAAAAATACAAGAGAAAGTGAAAGAACCACGAAGAGGATTAATGATGCCTTTAGCCCCTTAAAGGGGAGGAAGAGAAAGGAGAGCCATAAGGCTGTGACTAATGACTTTGCTCTAAAAAGTCCTTTTTTAAAACCCGTAATTTTTAACACCTTCCTTGTCACTGTTTTGAATCTTCTCCTATACTATTGCCTTGCCAAAAAGCCCGCTGGGTTTAATGAGGAGTATTATGATAAGAATAGCAAATGCATAGGCATCCTTAAATTCGCTCGAGATATAGCTCGCACCGAGGCTTTCGATAAGCCCGAGCAGCATGCCTCCAAACATAGCGCCCCGTATGCTTCCTATTCCGCCAAGGACGGCAGCGGTAAAAGCCTTTATACCCGCAATATATCCGATAGAATAGTTGACAAGGCCGTAATACATGGCAACCATAACACCTGCAACTGCAGCAAGGCCTGAACCGATAATAAATGTCGTTGAAATAACAGTATCAATATTAATGCCCACAAGGGAGGCCATTATTCTGTCCTGTGCAACAGCTTGCATCGCCTTCCCCATCTTCGTTTTTCTCACAAAAAAACGAAGGCCTAGCGTTAAGATTGCTGATGTGAGTATGATAAACAACTGTAGATATGTCATCCTCACAGACAAAAACTCAATCGCTGAACCTGTGAAAAGAGGCGGGAAGACCTTGTCTGTAGCTCCTTGCGTGAGCATCACATAATTCTGAAGGAAAATGGATACACCGATAGCGCTGATCAGCGGACTTAACCTGGGAGCGTTTCTTAAAGGTCTGTAGGCAATCTTTTCTATTGTAAAACCATAGGAAGAACAGAAGATTATTGAAAGAAAAAAGGTGAGTATCAAGGCGAGGGGAAGGCTGTAAGATGTCAGACCAATAACTGTAAAAAACCCAAGAAATATGATTCCGAGGTATGCTCCAAGCATATAAATCTCACCATGGGCAAAGTTGATTAGCTCAAGGATACCGTAAACCATGGTGTAACCGAGTGCGATAAGTGCATACACGCTACCTAAGGTAAGACCGTTTATTAATTGTTGCAAAAACATAGAAAATTCTAACAGAAAAAGAAGACAAGAGTAAAATATGAGATCTAAAAGTTTTAAGCTCTGAACAGTTTAACGTAAGGTATTAATTTTATAAAGTGATTTAAAGTGATTTATTATTGATTATAGATATAAATCGTCTTGTATTTTCTATAATATCACCTCTCAGTATTGCTGATGCAACTGCAACAGCATCAACTCCTGTATCAAAAACCAATCTGACATTTTCAATGTTTATCCCTCCTATAGCAACCACTGGTATGCGCACCTTGCTTTTTATCTCCCGAAGCATATCAGTCCCTTTTGGTCTGCCAGCATCTTTTGTTATGGTATGAAATACAGGGCCAAAACCAATATAATCAGCACCCTCTTGTTCTGCAATTACTGCCTGTTCTAAGCTGTGGGTCGAGATGCCGATTATTTTTTCTCTACCCATTATCTTTCGTGCTTCTTTTATAGGAAGGTCATCCTGTCCAAGATGCACGCCGTCCGCATCGACACCAAGTGCGATATCGGCGTAGTCGTTCACTATAAATACAGCATTAAATTTCCTGGTGAGCCTTCTGAGTCTGTCTGCCTCTTCGTAAATCTCCCGCCTTGATCTATCTTTATCTCTGTGCTGGACACACCTTACGCCTGCCCTAAGCACTTTAAGGGTCATCTCCTCACATGAAAGCTTACATGCGTTGCGCTCAGTAATAAAGTATAAGCCACCTAAATACATAATTTATCCATTAGTCTTACTTATATGCCTTGCACAGAATTATTGCAAGTACTCACCAGTTCCGATTACCGATAATCAAATAAGTCAGATGTTAAAAATATAGTTTCCTGTTGTTGCTGTCTATTCCACTACCTTAACTTTTGTATTTAACAAAGAAACATTTTGTTGAGTTCTTTATCATATTTAGCGCTCTTAAATCTCTCTATATCATGACGCCGTTTACTTTTCGAGTTTCAGTGATGAAATTATAGAAATCCAAGTTCTGGCTCATTTGTTTTGTCTTTATACTTCACATGGGTTTTTTAAACTGACATTAATTTAACTAACTCTGTTACATTTGTAATGATTAGGGCATTAATAATTGTCAATAATAGATATAATCTACATACCATTATAGCAATTCATGATAGTAGAACTAAACCGCTACGCGGTAGATCATTCTCGTCAAGCCTTACGATAAAAACAGTTTTACTTTTCCTGTCTTGGAGAAAGCTCCACGCCATCACTTGTTGAGTCAGCATTATCCCATTACAATCTCCTTTTGTCGTACCGTCGGCATGAGCCGGTGGATATCCGTTTCAAAGGAGATTGTTATGGGAACGTTGAGAGATCAGATGCTGGCA
>JBGOWS010000139.1:0-6013 GCA_041478735.1 Thermodesulfovibrionia bacterium
GACTCTCTCTCTTGCCATGGGAAGCCAGAGGATGGCAAAGAGAAAAGCATTAATAAAAACACTTACATCTGTTGAGACACTCGGTGCTGTAACAGTGATATGCACAGATAAAACAGGTACACTTACGCAGAATAAAATGGCAGTTACAAAAATATGGATTGACAATAATGTCATTAATGTGAGGGATTTAAATAAAGGTAATGCATTTGAATTATTAAAAATAGCCTATCTCTGCAATAATGCACGCTTCATAGATGGCCAATATAAAGGGGATCCGACTGAAGTTGCACTGCTTAAGGTTGTAAGAGAAACTATTGGGGATTTAAAGGCAGAGCGGATAAAAGAGATACCCTTTGATTCAGATAGGAAAAGGATGACCACGGTTCAAATAATCCCCCCATCCCACCCTTTAGAAAAGGGGGGCAATGGGGGATTTGTTGCTTTTACAAAAGGTGCCATGGAGAGTGTGCTTCCATTATGCACTCGTATACTAATTAATACTGAAAAAGTGCCTATTGATGAAACACTCAGAAAAAAGACTATGGATGCCTACCATGCTTTAATGGATATGGGGCTAAGGGTCCTCTCCTTTGCCTATAAGGAAATCGAAAACACCCCCCCACCCATCCCTCCCCCTCAAGGGGGGAGGGCAAGGGAGGGGGCAAGACCTGAGGAAGTTGAAAATAACATGGTCTTTGCTGGATTGATTGGTCTTGAAGACCCTCCGAGACCAGAAGTTCCTGAAGCAATACAGAAATGCAATGAAGCAGGAATAAAGATAATCATGATCACAGGTGATGGTAGTAGAACTGCTGTTGCTATTGCAAGAGAAATAGGGCTTATTAAAGGGAATCCAGCTTTAATCGAAGGCCATGAATTTAATCTGATGAGTGATGAGGAACTGAGAGAAAAACTCTTGGAAAAAGAGGTCATATTTGCAAGAATGACACCGAAGCATAAGATGAGGGTTGTCTCGATCTTAAAAGATGAAGGAGAGATAGTAGCTGTAACAGGTGATGGCGTAAACGATGCACCTGCACTTAAGAAGGCAGATATTGGTATAGCAATGGGGATATCAGGTACTGATGTTGCAAAAGAGGCATCAGATATGATTCTGCTCGACGACAATTTTGCAACTATTGTCAATGCGGTTGAGGAAGGAAGAACAGTATATGAAAACATAAAAAAGTTTATAACATATATTTTTGCATCAAATATACCGGAGGCAGTGCCTTATCTCGCCTATATCCTATTAAGAATTCCGCTTCCTCTGACTATAATCCAGATACTCGCAGTTGACCTCGGGACTGATATGCTTCCTGCACTTGCTCTCGGCGCAGAGAAGCCTACACCTGGTATAATGAAACAGCCACCGAGAAAGTTGAAGGAGAGGCTGTTAGATCTTCCTCTCATTACCAGGGCATACCTATTCCTTGGTCCAATGGAGGCCATTGCATGTATGTTCGGATTCTTTTGGGTTTTGTATAGTGGCGGTTGGATATGGGGCACAATGCTTCCGGCAAATGATGTGCTTTATCTGCAGGCAACAACGGCATGTCTTACAGCAATAATAATCACGCAGATAGGGAATGTCTTTGCATGTCGTTCATCAAGGGAATCTCTATTCAGCATTGGGTTTTTCACAAATAGGCTTATATTCGGAGGTATTCTGGTTGAACTTCTGCTCCAGTTATTTATTGTTTATCACCCCTATGGAAATAAAATTTTTGGTACTGCACCTTCGGGCTTGGATGTATGGCTTATTCTAATACCCTTTAGTATTGCCTTGCTCGCAGCGGAAGAACTGAGAAAGTTTTATGATAGAAGGTATAAACCGTTAAAAGCATAATACAGAAAAGTCTGACTCCTTTCAGACAAAATCAGACTTTGAAACATAAAATCCACATTTTATTCTCTGTAATGGTGGAAAAAGTTAAGTGCTAATAAATAATGTCTAACCGAATCACAATGTAAATGTAAATTCCTTGCTTCCTTTTCATTATTCTGGCATACGTAAAATTTTCTCAGCATTCTCAAGGATTGAATCTGAAAAACCGTGTGCTCGCTTTATTCTTACATCCCGATCAAGCGGGTTTTTCGTTTTATATATGCCGATGTATTCTTCCGGGGTCACATCATACGTAACCAATGGAAGATGAGTCCAGCCGTCAATAGGTATCGGGAAATCAGTGCCGTGAACAAGCCATTTGGAAGGGAATGTGTTGAGTATCTCTTGTATATATGGAAGTCTTGTCGATAATGACAGCGCAGAAGTATCTGCCCATAGCCTTACTTTTTCTTCCGAGTTGTACCCTTTCATAAAAGTATAAAAATCCTTCATCACATTTTTATCTATTACAGGGAAAACAGGCGAAGCACAATGAGCAGCGATAACAGTCACTCCGCATTCAAGCGGTCTTTCAAGGTATATGTAATTATCTAAATATTTTTTCCTTATCCCTTCGGGGAAAGAATATTCAGGTCCTACATGGCAGAGCAATGGCATTTTAGCTGCTGACAGAGCGGTATAAAAATCTTTATGTTTTTCATCTCTGAGATCTATGTGCTGGGTGGAAGGTATCAGTTTGATGAGGACTGCCTCTGTACGGGTAATGACATATTCGAGTTCTGTTTCCCAGTCTTTTCTATTAGGGTTTACAGAAGCACCGAAAAAGAATCTCTTCTTTCTTTTCTCGGGGTCAGCCTCAGCTTGAAGACGGTTGTTTAATTCTATTACCTTGCAGGATAAAAATCTGTTCGATACCCAGAGGTCAGTCTTCTGCTCATCTAATTTACCTGTTTCGGGATCATAAACTGCATCAAGGGCAAGCAGAACAATTCCATCGATTTCTATTGATGAACTGAAAAGATTGTATAACAGGTCAAAGTATTCATCTGTTGATATTATTCCGTCACGATTTAAATCAGCTTCCATTTTTTCGAGGTCCTCTTCGAGCATGTTGTAAAGTATTCGTGTAAACCAGTGCTGGTTGTCCTCTGCATAGAGAAAGACGTCATTATCCACATTATTTATATCTGTGCCATTTCCGATGACATGGCAGTGAATGTCTATTTTCATAATGTCTCCTTGAGCGAGCCTGTCCATGCCTCAAATTGTTGATACTCGCTTTCCTCTTCTGAATAGAATATCGTATAGGTCAGGTTTTTCAGTCCGATGAACCCGCCAGTCTGTCCTTTTACATATTTTTTCCGCCATGTGCCGGTATTCACATACATCTGTTCAACGCCTTTGCTCGTTATCCTGATAGGAACCTGCATGGGATTATGGGTATGACCCATTACGCAATATCGGTAATCAGATGTATGAGTAAGAAAATCTTTTGCCTTTTTAATTAATACTTTGTCAGAGTTATCCATAGGTAAAGAATCGGGTGAACCAAATATTTTAGTGTATATCTTCATAAGACCTTCAGCAGATTCGATATCCAGAATCTTAAACATTCTTATAGCTGCCTGAAGCTTATCCGCCTCGTCAGATGTGAGGATATTCCATTTGTCATGTCTTTTATACCATCGTTTTAGATATTGAAGATTGTTGAAATTTTCCACTATCTCATCAAGAGCTTCCTCTATCTTTTCTTTTAGATTTGGGTTTTCACTAACCTGATAGAAAAGCCAGTCGAACATAGCAGAATAAGGTCTTACATTTTCAATCTCTTCTAGATTCCTTTTAAGATTGTCTTTCTCTTCTGTAGATATGGAATTACTAACATGCTGAAGAATAGTATAAGGAAGCCTTGCTGCAATTTCTGTGGTTATAAGGTCTCCGATGGGAATTTGTGCATAATCTGAATCAGTGAAATTATCAGAGCCTTCGTAGTTCCATACATCATACTCATGGCCATGTCGTGCAAGCACTCCATATTTATTTCCATATATCATATCATCATAAACATGAGGGAAAGGTTCTGTACTGCCGTGAATACCAAGATTTTCTCTTACTTTTTCCCTTAAACTTAGAAAAATATTGCAGAGCCTGTCATGATTTCCCGGTATATAAAATCTTTCAGGTTCCTCCTGAGAGTTCTTAAAAAAACGATCCTTGAGAGAACCTTTCAGGATATCAAAGGTATCCTTGTTCTTTTCTATAATTGTATCCATTATTTTGTTAGCATGGGATTCGATGACATCTTTTTTATTTTCTATATCCCCCCAGGGTCTCTCCGATTCGGCGACTGTAAGCCAATAGGTAGTCCTGTTGATATCGAAAATGTCACCCAAAAATACGATCGTTATTTCTGGTGGAGTGCTACCATATTTTTTAATATCTTCAAAAACCCCTTCAAATGCTCTAGCAGGGATATTATGCTTACCCGCAGTCTCATCAACGAAATGTAAATCACTGATAAATACAAGCATCGTATACCTCCCCTTTCATCTTTTGGTTTTTCTACTTCTCCTCATAACGTTATGTGCTTGCGAAACAAAAATGCCAAGGTCTATCTGCTCAATAATAGAGCGTTTTTTGTTTGTCGTCCGGCCTTTGCGCAAGCATGGTGTTAAATGAAGTTTCGGGCATTCTCTAAATAGAACCGTCCCCCTTTCCCCTCTTCTTCTTTTCCCAGAGAACGCCTTTTCTCAATCCCTCCTGAATTATAGGGCAATCTCTCATATGTCAGGCATCCTGCTACACTGTCAAGAAAGTCCGCTATCTGCGTAAGATTTTCTGTCGTTGCCGTAATGTTTGGGACAAGCGGCACTCTCGGTATAATCTTAACATTTGATAATTTAATCAGATAATTGAAATTTTCCAGTATTCTGCTATTGCCGCTGCCTGTATATTTTCTGTGCACTTCGCTGTCGAACAGTTTAATGTCGTAATATATCAAATCAATGTAAGGAAAAGGATATAATTCATGAGAGCCTTGCCGTCTTTGAAGTTTACAATAATATTAGTATTATCAACCGGCTTTTCAGAGACTTCCATCTTATTGTCCCTGAAAACCGCTGACACTGTTATTTCATTGTCTTTGCTCTTGAATAAGTATCTCCCGTTAAATCCCTCAATATTCCGTCTGAAGTCTTTATAGTTTATGAGCAACACGAAACTCATTAATTTCAACAAGAGTTCAAGGAATTCCTCTGCAAACTCGGACTCCGTGCACTTGATCCATTTTTTCATAATCTCTTCAATCAATAAATCATCCAGCATACGAACCTCCTTTCCTGCTGCTTTCATAATTATGGTTACAAAGGTCGGGTTGTTTATTCATATGGCAGCATTGCTTTATATTCTTCGGGAAATGGATTTGCCGTTCCGCTCTTTATACTATATTCGGTTCTCGTGATTATCTCATCCTTCATCGCTTCATTCAGGTCTTTAAAATACGCCGAATATCCTGAAACCCTTACGAGAAGCTCAGGATAATTTTCAGGATGTTCTTTTGCATCAAGGAGCATGCGGTAAGACATGATATTGAACTGTATATGAAGACCTCCGCTTTTGAAATATGCTTCAACTGCCTGGGCGAATTTCTTTATGTCCTCTTTGCCCTCAACAAACGGGTACTTAAGATTAAGCGCTTCGCCACTGGGAATGCAAAGGCTGTCAAGCCCGCCGACATTTCTAAGACATGTGGAAAGATCGTGAGCAGCCTGTGACACAGGCGTAATGCCGCTTGCAAATACTTTATATGCCTTTCTTCCGTTCGGGAGGGCTCCGGACAGTTTCCCCTGCCCTGCATGATTAGTCATCGTCCAGTAAGCAGGCTTGTATTTGCCACCACGGTAATTCGTATGACTCTGATAGAAGTCGTAGAGAAAGCGAATGAAGTTCTGCGAATTTTTTACTGCAATCGGATCATCCGTGCCGTATTTGGGCGTCCAGTTGACAAGATACGCGTGAAGCTTCTCGTATCCCTCAAAATTTGCCTTTATGGCGTTAATGAGTTCGCTGAATGTGCATTTTTTATCTATAAAAACCGCCTTCTCAATTGCATTGAGCGAATCCACTGTGTCTGCAAATCCGATGTGAGTGGCGCCGGACGAGTTA
>JBGOWS010000188.1:0-4605 GCA_041478735.1 Thermodesulfovibrionia bacterium
CATGTGGTCTTGAATTAGTATAAGTTGGACATTAAATAACTGCCTACGACTTGTAGAGAAGGAGGTAAAGAAAGATGTCAGCTCGACAAAGAATACGTTGCCTGATTTTCCTGGTCACCTTTTTCAGCTTATTATTTCTGGACATAAATAATTCCTTAAGCGAAATAACAGTTTCCAATGTAAATAAAACTTCAGAAAGGAAATACGGTGCTCACATAGACAATAAAAAATGGGTTCATTTTGTTGTCTATTCTCCTAATGCATCTGAAGTAAACCTCCTGCTCTTTGACGAGGCAGATGCCAAAATCCCTCAGCATGTAATACCGATGAGGAAAAGCGGTGGCGACTGGAGGATAAAGATCAGAGGAAAAGGCATTGGTCCGGGATTATTCTATATGTATCAGGCAAAAGGCCCTAATGAAGTTTCCAGGGATGATCAATTCGGCCTGATGTTTAATAAAAACTACTATCTGAATGATCCGTATTGTTATAAAACTCAGAATGTGAGGTATTCCGCCTTTTTCAAATCCGTGCCATATACGGATGTCACCTCCCCTGTATATGCAGGTGGTGGTAAATGTATCGTATATGACCATTTAAAGGATGTAAATCCTAGTCATATCAAAATTAATAGAGAAGATTTAATTATCTATGAAATCCATATTCAGGATTATACAGCCAGGATACCAGGGCTTGATCCTTCAAAAAGAGGAACCTATTTGGGACTGGCCCAAATAGGTTTAAAAACACCTGGCGGGCTAACAGCAGGAATTGATCATCTTTTGGAATTGGGGGTAAATGCGGTCGAGCTCATGCCTGTAATGGAATATGACGAAGAAACCGGGAATGTAGAAGGAAGGTATAATCATTGGGGGTATATGACCACAAATTTCTTTGCGCCTGAAGCAAGATATGCCTCTAAAGAAGGATATCAGATCATCGAGTTAAAACAGTTAGTAAAAGCGTTACATGACAGAGGGATAGCGGTATTTATGGATGTGGTATACAATCACACCGGTGAACAGGGGCCTTGGATAGATAACCAAAAGGTTGCAGCTAAATATTATAACTTTATGGGGCTATGTAATACTCATTTTTACAGGCCTACCGATGATGGGAAATACTATTTCAACAATACAGGGACAGGAAACGATGTTAGCTATAAAGGCTCAGATGATATATTTGCTAAAAGGCTGACAAATGATTCTTTGGCCATGTGGTATCAGATTTATGGCATCGACGGCTTCAGGTTCGACCTTGCTCGGATCCTGGCTGATGGTTCCTATAGTGCCGCAGATTGGATAGACAATGACAGCAGATTTTCTGCTGCTCATCTGCATGCAGAGCCATGGGATCTGGGTGGACAATGGTGGGATTTTATGGATAATTACGGATGGAATTATACAAATAACAGGTGGGCAAAGTGGCTAGGTAAATATAGAGATAAAATAAGAAGATTTTCAGCATCAGGATTAAGAAATAGAACGGCCTTCAAACAGCTTATTGAAGGATATGGTTCTGTGAGCGACACGGTAGGATCTGCTGCATCCACTAAGCCCTGGAGATCTGTTAATATAGTTGCTGTCCATGACGGATATACTTTAAGGGATTGTGTTTATTTTAATGACAGTGATGGTTCTCATAATTGCTGGGATAGCGGAGATGATGAAAATTTAAGAAGGGAAAGGGAAAAGCTGTTAATGGGCATTTTTCTCACTTCCCAGGGAGTGCCGGTAATTTTACAGGGTGATGAATTCGGTACAACAAAATCTGGTGCAACATCTCACGCTGATGCACGTAACACTTATAATTATGAATCCTCTACTGGTAACGGTAAAATAAACAATATTAACTGGATTGATTGGAGGTTAAAAGACGGGGATAATACTGAATCGTCGAATGGTCCGACTTATGGGAGAGAGTTGTTTCATTGGACAAAGGACTTAATCAAATTAAGGAAAAAGTGGAGCCATTTCAGGCGAACAGATTTTGTTGAATATGTCGATAGAGCATGGAATGGCGGACCTAATGCAGGATTTGTAAATAATGGAAAGTTTTCATATGCCTGGGAAGGACCTATTGATGGAGAGCCTACCCAACTATCCGTTATATGGTGGGGAAAGTCGGGAGAGCCTGATTTAATGGTTATTTATAATGAAAGTTGGAATAATCTTGCTGTAACCAATTTAAGAGACTTGTCAGAGGGAGATTGGAAAATTCTTGCAATGTCCTGGTTGGGAGACAATTCAGATTTTTGTGATGTAGATCATTGGGAAACAGAGTGCAAAGATGCGGGAGATTCCATAACGCTCAAAGGCAGGTCAATGGCCATATTAATCAGTGATAACGACTAAAAAGGAGCTTTTATGGCATTAAAGGCTGATGCTGTTTTTGAAGGTGGCGGTGTTAAGGGGATTGGATTGGTTGGTACTGTCTATGAGATTGAAAACGCAGGATATGAGTTTGAGAATTTGGCAGGTACATCTGCAGGAGCAATTGTTGCCTCATTGCTTGCAGTAGGATACAAGTCAGAAGAAATCAAGAGAGAACTCGAGAGGCTTAATTATAATGATTTCAAGGATGAGGGATTGCTTGATAAACTTGGTGTTATCGGTATCGGAATCCCGACTGTTATCAAGATAAATGGTATAGGAAAGGAGGTTAAAACAACTGATTTCGACATTACTCAGGATGAAAGCCATGAATTGTTCGAGAACGGAGTAGAGGTTGCAAGGAAATTCCTTGAGAAATGTGATTTTAATCAATGGAAAAAGACATACACGGGTAACATTTAATAATATACCCATAAGGAGGCTTTAAGATGATTAATTTCTTGAAGAAGGTTCTGGGATTCAAACATATTCCCTCGGATAGTGAAGTAAATGCCCTGCTGAAAAAGTGTGAAATGATTATCGAAAGGTTGGGAAAACAAGAGGATATTAAACCATTGACGACATTCAACTCATTAAAGGGGGATATTGACAAGATAAAATCTACTGACATCAAAATAAAAGATAATGCTATTGATACCGAAGAATGGAACAAAAAACAGGAGAAAGAAAAAATAGATATACATACGAAGTTGGATAGCATTTTCAGAAGTCTTAAGGCATTAAATAGAACCGAAATCATTGCCGGAATAGGTATCTTCTCTGTCTTTGCACTAATTTTTATAGCACTTGTTATTGGGTATCTCTGTTCTCATAAGAAAATCTCTGATAAATCGGGTGAAGCGAAAAAAGTGAATGGTCTTGTCATAGTTGAAATTGAAAAGGCTTTCAAGACAATGGAAGACCAAAGAGAGCTTTTTAATAAGGGAAGCGAAGGAGATGCAAAGGCTATCCAGAAGCCAGCTAAGGAAAAAGCTGAAGAGAAAAAAAGTGAGGCAAAAGAAGGAAAAGACAAAGCAAAAACTACTCCAGCAGTAAAGGGGGAAAAACCTAAGAAAAAAGGGGAAGACGCAAAAATAGTGCAGAAATCATTCGAGGATGGTTTTAACGAATTAAAAGGGAAGCATGGGGGGAAGCATGGGGGTCAGGTCTTGCATTTTAAGCGATTGTTATGTTATAAAACAACATGGCAAGGCCGGTATTGTCAAAAGTTTTTTAGTAAATTCTTAAAATATCCTTTATCTTCAGTAAGTTGTTTCAAATTAACTTACCTCCCCCATTGTTGACGATGTTACACGGTATTTTAAACAACCGCTGGCTTGTAAAACGATAGCTTACTCGATGTGCAATCTAAAGCCAGCGGAACTGGTAAACCCATATCTTCCATTCCTGTATTGTTATTTATCATCAGGTTCCTTTTTTACTTGCCTCCCCCCTATTGAATAGGGTTAAGTAGTACCAGCCACTACCAAAGGAGGCAAGCTTATGTCTAAAATCGCTCGCTTTCTTATCTGGATCTGCTCTAAGTTTACTCGTGCTGAGATAGAGCACATCATCAATGGACTTTTAGACGTCCTTAATAATCGCAATCCAGAAGTAAAACCAAAAGACGATTTCAAAGAGAAACACCCCAATTACAGAATCTTCTCTGTTGATCCGCTGCCACCTTTTTTAACTGAGCCTCCCGTTGCTAAGCAATCTGCTCAACCAAAGGACTACAAACTCCTCTTGGCTCAATACCAGACAGCTCATGGTAAACCTCTTTCTCCTGTTAAACACCGCCCTGATTCTCCCAAAGTCCCTCCGCAAACTCTCTGTCCTCTCTGCAATGCCCCTCACTTCTATATCTACTACAATGACGGTAACAGAAGAACTCAGCTTAAATGCAAAGTCTGTGGTCATCTCTTCCAGTTAAACAGGAGATTCCGAAAAAACGATACATCTCAGTTCTTCTGTCCTTATTGTCATCACGCCCTTTTCCAGTGGAAAGTACGTAAAGAGGTCACTATCTATAAATGTTGCAATGATAATTGCTCTCATCGTATTCAGGCCCTCAATAAGCTTAATCCCTCTGAACGTCTCCTCCAGAAAAAACGTGCCTCTCAATTTAAACTCTGCTATCAATACAGAGAGTATCATTTCAAACCTAACGAACTCACTCATTCACTCCCTGATAAGCCCAAAGTCGATCTGACTAAAATCCACAATGCTCCCA
>JBGOWS010000305.1:0-2742 GCA_041478735.1 Thermodesulfovibrionia bacterium
CACCTGATACAAGTTCAACATTTGCCGGCTGGTCAGGTGGTGGATGTAATGGGACAGGACAGTGTGTAATAACACTGAATGGAAATCTGACAGTTTCTGCCAGTTTTACAGCAAGCGGGAATGTTGCAATCTACGAGGATGCAGAAGATGAAACTATTAAAGGTTGGAACATTTATGATAATGACCCTTTAGGGGCTAATATTTCTAATGTATATGATTATGATCGCATGAGCCGTGTAATCCAACTAACTGGTTCTGGATGGGATAATGGTTACCGATTAAGAAAAGACGATATGAGCGCGTGGAATAATTCAACCCAGTTTATAATCGAATGGAGCATGAAATATTCCGAGTACTTTAATGTATACATTGATGTAGAGACCACGGCAGGGCATCGGTATATTTACTATACGCCTAATGATTACAACAATCTTGGCACAGGAGAATATGTGCACCATGGTCTCGGGAGTGGGGTCATTGATGGAAAATGGCATACCTTTGTGCGTGACCTTCAGGCAGACCTTCAGGAAGCCCAACCCAGCGTTACTACTATTCTGAAAGTGAATGGTTTTTTGATTCGCGGTAGTGGTAAAGTGGATGCTATCAAGTTACATGACTCATTATAGTGTAACTATCACAAGCTTATTTAGCCTTGCTGAAAAAACATGGCAAAAGTATATTGCCCAATCGGTCTGGGTATGATCGATTGGGAAGGGAGAGTTACCCAACATCTCATGCACTAACAGACGGTTCGTCATTCCTCTTCATCCCCGTCAGGGGAAGGGAGATATTAATACAAACGCAATAAATGAAGTCTCATTCCGCACTTGTTTCGGAATCTCAAACAATGTAAAGCCATTAAATACGTTTATATTATAGTCAACGTCGAAATTAAATTTACATCCCCCTCTCCCTTGCCCTGGTTTATTTTTGTCAATAAAAATATTAGTAGTAGAAAATAGGGGGGGTCTGGGGGGAGTTGATAATTTCCCTGAAATGTTAATAACCCATAACCCCTCATTATCAAATCTGCCTGGTTTTTTAAAAAATTTGTTAATAACTTCATATAATACTTTTCTTTATGACCTTATGTGTTGCACCTTGCCCAACCCTGGTAATTCGAGGGTCTCAACAGAGCCCTAACCTTGCTTAATCGGGGCTAAGGTGCAAGCGGAGAGTTATAAAAGCTCCCCCTGAAGGTCGACATTCGCCTTTAATGGGCTAGGTGATAATCCCTCCGCTTACACACGCTCATGTCTTACTCTAGGCCGCCTTTTTTATTTGATATTGCGTTTCCGAATAATTGCTTACAAATACACCAACGTCACGAACAATGGCAAAGATAATTCTCAAAAGCTTGCGAGCTATGGCTATCAGCGCCTTCATGCGAAGCATACCCCTTTGAATGTATTTCTGATAATACTCATGCATAATGCCACCCTTTCGAACTGTGTTAATAGAGGCAAAAAATAGTATCTTCCTCAAGAGATGACGTCCTCTTTTCGATATTCGCTTTTGTCCCTTATGCTTCCCGGAGCTGATTTCGTAAAGGTCAAGCCCTGCATGTTTCATTACCTCAGAGATCGTATGAAATTGCCCGAAATCCCCTATTTCGCCTATCAGTCCTGCCGTTATTATCGTGCCTATTCCCTTAATAGACAATATGCTCCGGCTGTAAGGTATTTCTTCGAGGCATTTTTTCATCTCTGTCTCCACCATTGCTATAAACCTTCCAGTTGCCTCTATTGCAGTAAGAATCTCCGTTATCTCAAGTAATATGCTCTTTTGCCCTTCTTTAACACCTACAGATTCCTGTGCCGCCTTGTAGAGCGCTTCGGCCTGTTCTCTGCCCATATTCCCCCTGCTGACCGTCTTCAGTATCCGGGCAAGAGCAACCACCCCTTTTTTAATAATACCTTCGGGGGTTGGACAGTGTTTTAAAAGATATTGAGATGTCTTGCTCCCTAGCTTTTTAAGTACCTGTAAAAACTCAGGGAATAATATAAAGACCAGAACATGAAGTTGATTCAAAAGGACGGTGCGTCTTTGCATGCTCCTTTCCCTGGCAGAGGTCAGCCTTCTTAACTCGGCAGTTGTACCCTCTGGAATAATCACGGTTAGCGCATGCCCCAGTTCTATAATATCAGCAATGACCTTTGGGTCCTTGTGATCCGTCTTGCCCGGGGAATTCCCTTGAAGCTCTTTCAGCCTCTTTGTATGCAGGGGATTAACCTGTACAAGCTTTATCCCCTTCCTTCTCAAAAAATGCAACAGAGGCTCTGCATAAGGACCGGTGGATTCAAAACCCACTACCACCTCCTGAAGATTATGGGCCTTTTTGGTTCGGCAGACGCTTGTCCAGAACTCTTCGAACCCCTTCTTGTTATTAGCAAAATCAAAGGGTTTTACTTCCGTACCGTTAGGACATCTGCAATATCCTGTATGTCTTGTCATTCCCATATCAACCGTTGCAAGTAATGTTTTTTCGTTTAACCTTCTTACCCTTTTTGTGCTACTATTCTTCATGGCTATACTCCTTTCTTTTAAGTTGGGTTTCCCAACTTGCTTTTTCTTAAGAAAGAGTATAGCCTTTTTCTGACTATTACTTCCCTCCCCTTAATATAGCAAGCTCCCCCGTCAAGGGGGAGGGTATATCTATATAAACCCCCTCCCCTGGCGGGAGGGGCAAGGGGAGGGGGTTTAAAATCGCTCAATTTAGGTATGAACAAGTTCTGAAGAATG
>JBGOWS010000107.1:0-7026 GCA_041478735.1 Thermodesulfovibrionia bacterium
ATAGTTTCCTGTTGTTGCTGTCTATTCCACTACCTTAACTTTTGTATTTAACAAAGAAACATTTTGTTGAGTTCTTTATCATATTTAGCGCTCTTAAATCTCTCTATATCATGACCTTTCAATTTTTGATACACGCTACAACAATGATGAAATCGGCATACCTGCGTACGATCCTTCGATACTGCTGAAGATAATTCTGTATGCTTATTCACGGAGAGAGCTTTATGCTCGGAGAGACTATCAATCCTTATATAATTCTTCTACAAAATCGTCATATTCTTTGGGTGTTGATGTTAATCTTATTCCCATCCCGTTTTTATAACTGGATGTTTTATAGCTGCATATATTGGATACATTAGTTTTTATTGCCCTTTTAACTATACCAGCCAATGGAATTATTTTGCCGTTTTCTGACTCTAACTTCATATTCAATTTTGTTCCCTCACTAAAACCCTTTATAGTCCTTATAAAAAGGCCGTTACATGAAAAATCTGAAGAGATACCGCTATATTCTGTTCCCCCATCTGTAAACGTTATATTCAGCCTTCTTATCTTGCGTTTACATTCCATTTTTTCCATATTTAAACCTCTATTTTATCCTATTATAAAGTCAAGAGATTTTACTAAAATCAAGTCAGTCATGTTTATGACTCAAAGCCTTTAGAATTTTTTAAAATAACCAGAGAGTACACTCATTATCTATAGTTTACAAATTCCATATGTATCCCTAAATCTTTTTCTCTTAACATATTCATAACTGCCTGCAGGTCATCTATTTTTTTTGCCCTGACCCTGAGTTGGTCTTTTTGTATTTCTGCCTGAACCTTGAGTTTTGTATCCTTAATTAATTTAATAATCTCCTTTGCCTTTTCCTGAGCTATGCCCTGTTGGAGTGTAATAACCTGTCTTACAGTTGCCCCTGATGCGGGTTCAACCTTCTCATATTGAAGCGATTTTAGAGAAACACCTCGTTTAACAAGTTTTGACTTGAGTATATCTATAACACTCTTAAGTTTCTGATCATTATCAGAAACAAGCGTCATCTCACCTTTATCTTTGTTAAGCTCAATATTGCTTTTGCTTCCCTTAAAATCAAATCTCTGGCTTATCTCTTTTGTCGCCTGCTGGACAGCGTTTAATACCTCCTGCATATCAACCCTGCTTACAATATCAAAAGAATGTTCATCTGCCATTTGTTGCTCCCTTATAAATATTCTCAAAAACCATTTGTCATCTGCCTTGCGGTTTATATTATAACAAATGAGGGGCTTGCAAAAGTCTGAAAAAGGGCCCTTCTGTCATTCTGAGCTTGTCGAAGAATTACGGCAAATCAAACAGTTAGAGCACCCTTCGACAGGCTCAGGGTGACAAATTAGGACTTTTGCAATTGCCTCAAATAATTATAACTATACTTATTATTCACCCCATAAGTCATGCTATTCTTTACTCAATCCCGTTTCTAAGGTGCCTCTTGAAAGTATGCGCCTTGTGGGGAACTTCCTTTACTTCTCTAATGTTATCATGGGTTGGGGGTGCCTTTTTGTCCTTTAAAATGCGGATATTATCAATACCATTTGAGCTCATGTGACACGACCAGCACTTCTCGGCAGTATTTTTTATACCCTTTGCTGCATGGCATCTCAAACATAGTTCATTCCCGGCAGCTTCAATCCAGTTCCCATCTTTTTCATGATAGCCTAAACGATAGAAACTGCAATCCTTGCTTTCGTATTTTACTCTCTGGACAGCCCCGGGCACATGGCAGTCAAGACATCTCAACTCTTTGTGAGCTGATTGCAAGAGCTCTTTACATGTTTGAGAAATATTATGGCACGCTGGACATTTTTCAGGTGGTGGGAACTTCTCTGGCAACGGGCCTTTGATCGCATCGTCTGCATAAACCAAACAAAAAGCGACGCAGATAAATAATGTTGTAAAAATAATCTTTTTCATCTCTACCCTCCTTTCTTTAAACCGCAAGGCAGATAATGTTCAGATTGTAGAAAAATCTGCACTGAATAATCCATCCTTTGTTAAAAATCTTGCAATCTCGAACATTAGTCTCAACTGCAAATATTATACTAGTAACCAGGAGAAAGTTTATAAAATATTTATAAGATATTAAAATTAATAGATGAAAAAGAAAAAACCTAAGGAACCTTTTATACCTGTTGAAAGGCAGGAGACTATTCGCAAGGAAATAATATCTATACTCGGGGGCGAGATACTCTCTGCCAGGGAGATATCCGCAGATGTCAGGGTTTCTGAGAAAGATGTATATAAACATCTTGAGCATATCCGGAAGACAATAAATAAAATCGAGCATAATTTTATTATTAAACCTGCTGAATGTAAAAAATGCGGTTTTGTATTCAGAAAGAGAGACAGGCTTAAAAAACCGGGTAAATGCCCTGTGTGCCGGAGTGAATTAATACAGGAGCCCCTTTTTTCTGTCAGGAAAACCGGTTAGTCTGTTTTAAAGCCTCTCCCATTCCCATACATGGTATCGTACATATTAATGAAAAAAGGCTAAATACTTATACATTGCCATTGTGAGTCCAACCCGTAGGCAAAGCCAAACAATTTCTTACTCTTAAATCAAAAGATTTTTTATGAGGTCTATATCCCGAGGGCTTTTCTGGTCATTTCCTCGGCCACTTCAAACACCGCCTTCTTGTCCTCCTCTGTTCTCGCTTCTATATAAAATCTGACTTTTGGCTCTGTACCTGATGGCCTTATCATAAGCCATGAACCGTCATCAAAGACCAGCTTTGTACCGTCAACAGTTATCACATCCTTAACAGTCCTGCTATATTTACCTATATTAATTACAGCCCCTTTCTTATAATTTTCCCTGATAACCGCTAGCCTTTTTATCAGAGGTTCACCAACAAGCGTTAAATCCACTGAAATACCCGAGCGGTCTGGATAGTAATAGCCGAATTCATCCATCAGGTCTTTAAGGTATTCGCTAAGATTTTTGCCTGTAACTGCCATCATCTCTATGGCCAGAAGCAAACCGAAAATGGCATCTTTTTCGAGCGTATGGTTATATGCAGATACACCATCTGACTCTTCGAATGCAACTATTGCCCTTTCACTGGATGTCTTTAGCATGTAAGATCTGAAGTTCTTAAATCCAACCTTGGTTTCCTTTACAGATATTCCCAGTTTCTCTGCTATGGCATTAACAAAATTGCTTGTCCCCACTGATTTTACAACAATTCCTGAAATCCCTTTATACACATGAAGGAAGTGGAGCGCCATTGCTCCAAAATAGTTCATCGGTATCTGCATGCTGCAGTCAGTATGCCTGATACGGTCACCGTCAGGGTCCATAATAACACCGAGTTTAAATCTGCTATTGCTTTTCTTTAAGGCTTTTTCAACTGCCTGCATATTTTTTTCAGATGGCTCAGGAGCTACACCCCCGAAAAGAAAATCATCCTCTGTTCTTAGATATTTTATCTTATCGCTGCTACCGAGAATCCTTTCAATACGCCCCCTTGTTGAGCCATGCATATTATCAATACAGATAATACAATCTTCCCTGGTTACAAAATTACGGATTTTTTCTATATCCAGTGTCTTTCTCTCTGTTATAAATTTAATATAAAGCTGGGTCAGGTCTATTTTTTCTATGACTTCAGGTTTTATTGGTTGAAGCACCGGGGATTCCTTCATCGTCCTGTTAGCGATCTCTTCTATTTTTTCTGTAATCTCAGGTCCTGCAGGACCTCCGTCTGAAGGGTTAAATTTGAAACCTGCAAAATTTGCCGGATTGTGAGATGGGGTAAGGTTAATAGAACATGCAGCATTTAACATCTCAATGCCTGCTGAAAATTCCGGTGTTGGCGCCTCACCTGCATACCATGTCCTGATTCCTTCTTTTTGAAGAAGTCCTATAACCTCCATCGCAAAATCAGGGCCGAGGAACCTGTTATCATGACCAACAATAACCCCGCTTTTTTTTATCTCCTCATAATTTGACACTCCCATTTCTTGCATAACTGAACTAGCATTTTCTTTAAACATATCAATAATGGCTGAGGTCACAATACGCACATTGTTGAAAGTGAAGTCAGTGCCTATTTCCCCCCGCCAACCTGATGTACCGAATACAATGCTCGCAGGGTCTGTGTTTTCTCTAGCAAACTTTTCAATAACTGACAATAATCCCCTATTTCTTGAAATGTCAGACATTGTTGCCTTCCAGCACGAAGCAGCATTTTTGAATTCCTGAGCCATTTATCTCCTCCTGAAAATCTTTTATAAACCAAATATTTAAATATTAATCACATTTTAGCATAAAGAAAAGAGATAGCCTTTACAGCCTTAAATAATTGCATTTTATATTTGATTTTGTTTAAATTCAAAAATAAATAAAGGTTGTTATGTATTTAACCCAGACAAGATAAAATGGAGTATGCATGACAGTCAATAGTGTACTTTTGCGATGTAATAAATGCGAAACAGTAAATCGAGTACCGGTGGATAAGCTGATGATAGATGCGTTTATCAAAAAACCTTTTGAAGGTTCTCAGATGTTATCAACAGTCAGACGTATCCTGGATGCTGAAATCAGGAATCTACCATTTTATTAATGCTGCGGCCCATGTGAATCCACCGCCAAATGCCTCGAGAAGTATATAATCTCCTTCTTTGATTCTGTCAGTTCTTAGAGCCTCATCAAGGGCTATAGGTATAGATGCTGCGGATGTGTTTCCATACCTGTCAAGATTAATGAAGACTTTATCCATTGGTAACTTAAGTCTGTCGGCAGTTGCCTGTATTATCCTAAGATTTGCCTGGTGGGGTATAAGAAGTGAAAGCTGCGAAGCATCCAGCTTATTCTCAGCAAGAGTCTTAACAGCAATGTCCTCTAATGTCCTGACTGCAACCTTAAATGTCTCATTTCCCTTCATCTTAATATAATGAAGCTTCTTTTCGATAGTATCCGTAGATGCAGGGTTTCTTGAACCACCTCCTGGCACATGCAAAAGCTCCCACATTTTTCCATCAGAATTAATATTTATTGAAACTATTCCCCGGTCTTCCTCAGTTGCTTCAATAATTACTGTACCAGCTCCATCACCAAAGAGGACGCATGTATTTCTATCATCCCAATCAGTAATTTTTGAAAGAACCTCCGTTCCCACAACAAGGATCTTTTTATGCGTGCGTGATCTTATAAAGCTATCCGCGACATAAAGGCCGTAAAGAAACCCTGAACATGTTGCATTTATATCAAATCCTACAGCATTTACAGCCCCCAGTTTATCCTGAAGAAAGCATGCTGTTGAGGGGAAAGGCATATCACCTGTTACTGTTGCAACAATAATCAGGTCAATGCCATCCGCTTCTAACCCAGCCTTCTCAAGGGCTACCTTTGATGCCTCATATGCGAGGTCTGACGCTGCCTGACCTTCATCAGCTATTCTTCTTTCCTTTATCCCTGTTCTTTCTGTAATCCATTCATCAGAAGTATCAACCCGCTTCTCTAAATCAAAATTTGTAAAAACCCTTTCCGGGAGATAAGAACCTGTAGATATAATTCTACTTCTCAACACTTTTTATCCTTTCATCGTAAGCGATGCTCTTTTCAATAGCAGACGATATAATCTCATAAACCTTGTTTTCTGCTAAATCTGATGCTACCCTGATAGCATTCTTTATCGCCTTTGCAGTTGATCTACCATGACTTATGATGCACGTACCATTTATCCCAAGGAGAGGTGCTCCCCCGTATTCGTCATAATCTGTTTTCTTTTTAAAATTTCTTAATGCCGGCTTTATCAAAAGGTATCCAATTCTTCCTGCTGTCAGGTTAACAACCTCTCTCTTCAGCATTTTCATCAGCACTTCCGCAAGTCCTTCACTGGTCTTTAACACAACATTTCCTACAAATCCATCACAGACAATAACATCAGCATTCCCGGTAAAAATATCTTTACCATCTATATTACCAATAAAGTTTATATCAGCTTCTTTTAGAAGTTTAAATGCTTCTTTCGTAAGTTCGTTCCCTTTTGTATCCTCTTCTCCTGTGCTAATAAGTGCTACCCTTGGATCCGGCCTTCCCAGTATTGCCCTGCAATATATACTTCCCATTAGTGCAAACTGGAAAAGATTTTTTGGTTTGCAGTGAAGATTAGCGCCTGCGTCTATAAGAACAAACGGTAACTTTAGAGTAGGCATTATAGTCGCTATGGCAGGTCTATCAACAAAATTCGAGGTTCCAAGGAGTATTAGTGCTGTCGCCATTACAACGCCAGAGTGTCCGGCGCTAACAAAAGCATCTGCTCCATCGTTCTTAACAAGTTCGACAGCCCTTCTTATAGATGAATCTTTTTTCTTCCTGATTGCAACAGCAGGAGATTCATCCATCCTGACAATCTGCGAAGCATGTTTTATCGATATTCGATTAGGGGGATATCTTTTACTATCAAGTTCTCTTAGTATGGAAGATTCATCACCAACGAGGATTATATCTATATCATCAAAATCATTTACAGTCTCGATAGCACCCTCAATATTAACGGCAGGACCATAATCACCCCCCATAGCATCAAGGGCAATTCTCATGCTTCTTTTTCAACTACCTCGAGAACTTTGCGGCCATTGTATGAACCACAATCAGGACATACCCTGAAAGAAGGTTTTAATTCATTGCAATCAGGACAGAGGCTAAGATTAGGGATTTGGCCTTTCCAATTTGCTCTTCTTTTGTCTCTCCTCGACCTTGTATGTCTATGTGTAGGGTTTGCCATTCTTTTCTCCTTTCAAACAAAAATAATTCTAAGTTAAAAATAAATCTTTAACGATCCAAATATCCAAAGCTTCAAGATTTTTGGTACATGATATTGTTTAGGACACTTCTTTATTTAATAATTTTTTTAATACCTCAAGTCGAGAATCTATAACTCTCGCATTACAAGTACAGCTGTTTACATTAAGGTCTGTACCACACTTTGGGCATATGCCTTTACATAACTCTGCACATAAGGGTTTCATCGGAAGATTAAG
>JBGOWS010000311.1:0-2585 GCA_041478735.1 Thermodesulfovibrionia bacterium
CAACAATATAATCACCCCTAGGTTTCTGACGGTCAAAATCGTAACCCTGCATCTGTTTTCCTTTAAGATGCTTCCATAATAAGACCTCTGAAAGGGCGCCGTTTGTTCTTAGGCGCCTTACCAATTCAATTATACGGGATAATTCTTTTCTTCATATCAACTCTCGTTTCTCCCGTGGATAACCCACCCCTACACCCCTCCCGGGAGGGGACTATAAAATTCGCTCCAAGAGTATCATCGATTAGCCTCGAAAGGTGGTTATTCTACCCACTTGAAATGAGAAAGAACCATAATTATAATAGCCGTGCTTATTAATGCAGCACACATCTTTATATTCAGGGCAAGCTCTTTAACCTTCTGTAGTTTATGCCTGTGTTCATGGAAAATCTCTTCTAATTGGTGAATTGCCCGATTATATGTGTTCTGGTCCCGGCATTTGATGTTACTGATGAAATAGTCATGTTTTATATCCATAACGGATTCTGCCCGGTTATGAAACTTCGAAGATAAACTCTATCTCCACAGGAGAATTAAGAGGCAAGACGTTTACGCCGACTGCAGCCCTGGCATGTCTGCCTGCCTCACCAAAAATTTCGAACATTAAATCAGAGGCTGCATTTAAAACTTTTGGCTGTTCTGTAAAATCAGGGGCTGAAGAAACATAACCTGTAATCTTAATGCATCTTTTAACCTTGTCAATGCTTCCGATATACGACTTCAAAACTGACAGGGCATTGATTGCGGCTGTCTTTGCATCTTCTCTTGCCTCATCAATGCTTATATCTTCACCAACCCTGCCCTGTCTCGGGAGTTTTCCCTGGATTAAAGGCAGAATGCCGCTAAGGAAAACAAGGTTTCCTGCTCTCACAGCAGGAATATATGCACCAAGAGGAGCAGGAGCTTTTGGAAGCTCTATCCCTAGTTCTCGAAGTTTTTCTTCTGGAGACATTACAATCCTAATTCCTCAGGTGTACCAATCCTTCCGAGTACTGCCGATACAGCTGCGACTGCAGGATTGGAGAGATAGACCTCGCTCTCGGGATGACCCATCCTACCTACAAAATTTCTATTTGTTGTTGCAATAGCCTTTTCGCCCTTTGCAAGTACTCCCATATGTCCTCCAAGGCATGGGCCGCATGTTGGTGTGGATACTACAGCTTCAGCTTCTACAAATATATCCAGTAGACCTTCCTTCATTGCCTGCCTGTATACCTTCTGAGTTGCAGGTATCACAATCATCCTTACATTGGGGTTAACCTTCCTGCCTTTTATAACCATTGCAGCCTCTCTTAAATCTTCGAGGCGGCCGTTTGTACAAGAGCCGATAACAACCTGATCAATACTAACCTCAAAAAGCTCTGCTGCAGGTCTTACATTCGATGGAAGGTGTGGACATGAAACAGTAAGAGGAATCTTTGAACAGTTATATTCACGTATATCAACATATTTTGCATCCTTGTCAGATGTGTAAAACTTATATGGCCTTTTGGCCCTGCCTTTCACATATGCTTTTGTTATTTTATCAGGCACAATTATTCCGCTCTTACCTCCAGCCTCAATAGCCATATTACACATAGTAAGCCTTCCATACATTGGAAGGTTACTTATAATCTCTCCTTCGAATTCCATTGCTTGGTAGAGTGCGCCGTCAACGCCTATATCTCCTATTGTATGAAGTATTAAGTCTTTACCGCCGACCCATTTGTTGAGTTGGCCATAATATATGAACTTCATTGATTCAGGCACCTTGAACCAGCATTCTCCTGTTGCCATGGCAGCAGCTACATCTGTTGAGCCAACGCCTGTTGAGAATGCGCCGAGTGCGCCATAGGTGCAGGTATGGCTGTCAGCACCGATGATTAAATCCCCTGGCACAACAAACCCTTCTTCTGGAAGAAGCGCATGCTCGATACCCATCCTGCCTACTTCAAAATAAAGGCTGAGATTATATTCCCTGGAAAACTCCCTGAGCATCTTGCACTGTTCTGCTGCCTTAATATCTTTCTGGGGTGCAAAGTGGTCCGGGATAAAAGCAATCCTTTCCCTATTAAATACATCTTTTGCCCCTATCTTTTTAAATTCTGATATTGCAATAGGTGCGGTTATATCGTTTGCGAGTATAAGATCAACCTTTGCATTTATTAATTCACCAGGTGAAACCTCTTCCTTATTTGAATGCACAGCAAGAATCTTTTCGGTAATCGTCATTTCCCACCCCTTTATTTATAAGAAAGCTTTTAATTACAAGTCAAACTTGAAAATACAATATTATACCTCAAATACAGGCTGAAGGTTTTAATAAACAGAGTTGTCTTTTGTTCCCTCGATTTTTTGTTATTCTAATTTCTTTCTGCTGCAGTTCACTAAGAACTTACCGAAAAATCTGTCCACGATTCATAGAATGCCGGTTAAGCCAAGCCTACTTGTAAATGTATGTATAACTTAGATAAACGTGACTCTATAATTACTTTTTCCTCTCAAAGGTCTTGCCAGCTATGAGTATAAAAATAATAGATGTAATAATGATTGCTGCTGCATCTGTTGCGAGCGAAAAATCAGGGCCCATAGGTCCTGTCTCATGTGGA
>JBGOWS010000198.1:0-4442 GCA_041478735.1 Thermodesulfovibrionia bacterium
ACTGGTTTCTTTTTATCATACCTGCAAATGGTTGGGTTGAGCAACAATTCGACAATTTGTTGAGAATGAGGATAGATTCCTAACTTGTTATCATCCCAAATGGAATAGATAACACATTTCCTGTTATCATCCTATGCGCGATATACCGGCCGACATATTTATGCGGGTTAGCCAAGTGCTGAAGAGACTTTCGGTCACTGTCGGCCTTCACTTACACTATATCATGTGGTTGCCACTGCGCCAGGAATCCGGTCCCTGTATGGTTTTGCTCCGCAACGATTTCCACTCGAAAATGACACTTCTCGCAAATGGCGGTAAGGTGTTGCTTTCAGGAAGTACATCACACTTTTGAATCACATCAAAATATAGTATTTGTTCACGGTTCTATTTTACATAATATATTTAGAAGCGCTTGATATTAAAGGAGATTAATGGTGCCGAAGGCGGGATTTGAACCCGCACAGCCTTTCGACCACTAGACCCTGAACCTAGCGCGTCTGCCAGTTCCGCCACTTCGGCTCTTAAGTATTATACGATTCTTTTCCTAAAAATTAAATGGTAGTCCTTCTGTCTTTGCCACAAGCCACTTTGTTCTTTCTTTTTCGAGTGTAAACTTGAGGTGGACCGGTTTTGGTAAATCTCCAAAGATATAACCTGTATCATTACCAATAGTTGCGATAATCCTCACATCCATATCTGCTTTGGCAATCTTATCATTAACCTTTATATTCAAATTCTCATATTCGATCTTGATATCACTCATCTGCTGGAAGACGGATTTCATGGATTCCTTTAGATAAAGGTATGTCAGACCGTATTCGTCACTGTAGTTAAATGATACCTTTGACATCACAGCATCAAGGTCTTCTTTTTCTATTGCCCTGGAACCTTCATTAAAAAGTTTCTTTATCCGGCTTTCATCAGAAGGCCAGAGGAAGTAAAATATTATGGGAGTTATTATTAAAAGGAATAAAAGTGCTATGGATTTTTTACTCAAAGTTTATCTTTCCAATCTTGCCTCAATTTCTGACTTGAAATCTCTATATGTCCCATCTCTCAATGCTTTAAAGAATAAGTCGTAACTCATTGGTGATAGAAATTTGAAATAATACTTGTGTTGCAGCTGTAGTTCATTAAGTCTGTTGAAATGATCTCTTGCATACTCGAGTTTCTTCTGATTTTCATCCCCGGCGGTTCCAGCATATGCTTTATCGTCTTTGATCTCTATTACAAGAGTATCATTCCCAATCTTGATAAAAAAATCAGGGTTAAAACTTCCCTGCTTAGGATGTTCCCCCTTACGCCAGGAGTATTCAATGCTGTAGAAACCAATATCAAGGGATTTTATCCATGCATCAATTGCCTTCGCATTTTCTTCTTTAATAAGTCCCTTAATAAATTTTCGTTCTGGCTCATAAGCGGCAAATACCACATTGAGAGGGGTCTTAAAGTTGTATTTGTTTTCCACCGTTATTAGAGCTGATCTTGGGAGGCTCTCATCTTCCTCAAGTTCTTTAAGTAGCTTTCTATCTGTCTCCTCTCCCAAAGTCATGGAGTAGTCATCCCAAAATACTGTGCTGTCACGTCTGAGCGAACCCACACCCAAGCTGTTCTTGTTCATCTTTCTGGTGCTAATTTTGTAGGGTTTTTTTGATTTCGGCACTATCCTTGGAAATGTACTACTTTTTCTTTTAATAACGCCGAATGCGCGTAATGCCTTCAAACTGTTTTCTTCACTGATCATACCTATTTTATCTTTAACTTCTTTTAAAGACTGCCGGATGATTTGTACGATTTTTTCTTTGGGCCATTCTTCGCTATAATTAGTTCCGGCATCCTGATCAAAGACATATAGCCTGTTAAAGATATCATTGGCTACATCTTCTACTGGATACATTTTATGTGCAATATAATATTCTTTTTTCTCCCTAATTCCTGTTATCACTGTCTCATATTCCGTTTCCTCTGGAATAATTGCGTCTTGACTCGAAAAAATAATATATCCCTTCTTAAGTAATTCAAATTCATCCTCTTTTAGATATTCCCTGCTCTCTTCTATTACCTTCTCATAATCAATTTGGTATAAGTCAAAGTTATAATCCTCTTTCTTTTCAACAGGATAAGAGTATATCCGTTTCTCAATCTCCAGAACCTCATCTACCAGATGCTTGATACCACTTGACCATTTGTCATGATTAAAAACGGTTACAACAGGCTGATTGCCCCTGTAAACTTCAGGTATCCTCAAGCCCCTTCCCAGAACTTGGGCAATAAGAAGTTTTGAATTAAATGCTCTTTCCTCGTGAGGGACAATCTGAAATACATTTTTTACATCCCAGCCTTCTGATAACATGCTAACAGAGGTGATCCACTCAACAGGATTTTCCTTATCATCCACCCTTCGCAAAATCGGGATATTAGTCTTGTGTTCATTAGAAGATGTAACGATCAAAACCTTCTTGGCAGCTTTCTCTTTGCTGATCTTTTCCTTTTTGGCGAGAAAGTCAACCAGCTTCTCAGTGAGCCGCTTGCAGGCGGCAATATTTTTGGTGACCAAGATAGTGATGGGTTTTACCTTACGGTATTTTACTTTTTTGTTCTCTGTATGATTTTCATAAATCTTCTGAAACTTCTCATCTTCATTCCCTGAGGAATCCTCGGCAACATAACGGATGGTTTTAACAAACTTTGTCTCAATAGAATCTCTTAAAGAAAAACGGTGAATGACATCGGTGAAATAATCATCCGCAATATAACAAGTGCCCGAAAGGTTTACGATGAACTTAAATCCATATTTAGGTTCAAGCAAAAACTCTTTCCATTTCTTAAGGGCTGTGTCTGACGGACTCATTAAATGATGAGCTTCATCATTCAAAATTAGTGTCTGTTCGCCTTTCCCAACAAGGCTATCCTCGATAGCGGATTTGGTGTTAATATAGGTGGCATGGATGTTCTCAATGCACACGTCGCCCTTTTGAATAGTGCTTGAGGCATTGATAATTCGGGGATTGGCTATCTTGGAATCAGCAGGCAAAAGGTCTTTTAAGGCTTTATCAGCAGAAAGCGTCCTGAACTTCTCCATCAGCCCTGCCTCAATAGTGGTTGATGGACAAAGGACTAATACCTGATCCACTGCTCCCTCAGCAAGCATGATGCGTGCTATGCCATACATCACATAGCTTTTACCTGTAGCTGTAGCATGTTCCAATGAGCAAGAGAGTTTATCAGGCAGTTGCAGATGGTTGACAAAATCATCAAAAGATGAATACTTTTCCTGAAGTTTTGGATTTCCGTGATAGTTTTCCTCTGCCAAATCTTTTAAGTTTTTATATTCTCCACCCAAGAAATACCTTGTTACCTCTCGTATTGCCCCTTTCTGATATTCTCTGTCACTACAGAGGGCATCTAAGAAAGCTTCGTATTTGTTCGGATCAAATCTTTTAGGGTCATAGTTGGAAGATACCTTGAGGACTAAATCCTTATTTTGAAAAGTCTGGCGCTCAAGCATGTTACTTACTCTTTTTTTCTTCTTTAACGATTTTCATTTCTATAAGTCTCTGTTTTTCGTGTTCTATCTCGGTTTTCAAAACTTCAGGATCAGGAAGTTGCAGTTTGTATTTTGAAGCAAATATTTTATTGCTCATGCCGCCCAGTGCATACTCGACTACCGTTTTCTTTTTATCAGTGCAGAGAATAATACCAACCGGGTCATTTTCTTCGGAAAGTTTTTCTTTGTCTTTTAGATAATTCATATAAAGGTTCATCTGTCCAGCATCAGCATGAGTAAATTCGCCAATCTTTAAATCTATAGCAACGAGACATTTCAAAATTCTGTGATAAAGAAGGAGGTCAAGGCGGTAATGACTTCCTTCAAGAGTTATTCGCTTTTGTCTGGCAACAAAGGTAAAACCGTTTCCCAATTCAAGAAGGAAATGTTCAAGATGTCTGATTAAAGCTTTTTCTAATTGAGATTCAGAATATTCATCCTTCAATCCAAGAAATTCCAGAATATAAGGGTCTTTAATCTCATCTTCTGGTTTAAGAGTGATAGGGCTTTCGTGTGCTTTGGCAATAACTGACATCTTACGTTTGGACAAGGCAGTTCTTTCATAAAGCATAGACTGAATCTGTCTGTCTAATTGCCTAACCGACCAGTTTCCCCTGATACATTCTACTTCGTAGAATTCTCGTTTGAAGGGCTCGTCGAGACGCATAAGCAGACGATAGTGAGACCATGAAAGCAGGAAAACTTTACTGAATAATTCTCCAGACAGTGTCTGGAATTTTGCATTAACTAATGCGCTACACGATGTGTGTCGAATGTTCGTTTCGACAGGTTTCCCAGATTCGCTACACAGTGTGTAGCGTTTTTCAATGTCTCCATAAATGAGTTAAAACTGTCGGACTGCCCTCAAGTGAGATTCACCCCAGCCTTTACCGAA
>JBGOWS010000132.1:0-6192 GCA_041478735.1 Thermodesulfovibrionia bacterium
TAAAAGCGAGAGGAGTGAAAGACAATGGGAAAGGAAGAAGTTAGAGAAGCTATTATCAATTATGCCACAAAGAGTGCAAAGAGCAAGTTCTATTTCAAAGATATGCTTGAAGGCGTGAAGAAGGTTATCCCGACAACTGGTGCTTCAGAGGTAAAAGGTGTAGCTTCTGCGCTGGTGATGGAAGGCGTTATGGAGTTGTTCTCAACCGGCAGCTCTACAATGTATGGCTTGAAAGGAAGAGGCATATCTGTTGAAAAATCAGGTGATGCAGGCGGAACAACGTAAGACAGGCACCTAAAAGGCATATCACAGGAAAATAGTTCAGTAGCCATTGAGAGACGGGTGGATAGACAAACTGTCCACCCGTATTCTTTTGTTTCCCTTATTCTTAATGGTAAACTAATACACATGAAAAATCCAAAGGATATCGAAGAGTTTATTTTAGAACAGAAGAAGCGCCTGAGAGAAAAGCCCGAATGTGCTTCCGCCCTCTATAATTTAGGGGTAGCCTTTATGAATCAGGGCAGGTTCGATGAGGCAATAGAGGCATTCGAGGAGTCTATTGATGTTGGCGGACGTATGTTCGAGTCCTTTGTTAATCTGGGCTATATCTATTTCAAGGAAGGCGATCTGGAGAAAGTAGTTAAGGCAAATTTAAGGGCTATAGAAATAGAACCACGATATGCAAGGGGTTATGCAAATCTTGGTTTTGCCTACCTCCAGATGGGTAAAACCGATGAAGCTATCGAAGCCTTGCAGAAGGCATTGGAATTAAATCCGGAGATTGTTCAGGCCATGTGCAACCTTGCCAATGCTTACCTCCAGAAGGAAGATCTGGAAAAAAGTATTGAGATGAACAGGAAGATGCTTAAGATGGCTCCAGATTTTTCATTAGGTTACAATAACCTGGCTAATGCTCACTATTTAAAAGGCGAGTTTGAAGAGGCAATTAAAAACTGTGATAAGGCGGTAGAGTTAGGATTTGAAGTACACACAGAGTTTTTAAAGCTTCTGGAACCTCACCGGAGTCATTCCCGCGAAAGCGGGAATCCAGAAAAGAAAGATGATTAAGATATTTACGGATAATGTCTGGATTCCTGCCTGCGCAGGAATGACAATAAACTGAATATTTATTATGCTGGATGATCTTTTCTCAAAGTACGCACAAGAAGCTCAAAAGGCTGACCATCTTTTTAAGACAATTCAGGAAAAATACCCTCTCAGCGTACAATGTAGAATTCATTGTTGCGATTGTTGTCATGCTATTTTTGGTGTTTTCCCTGTAGAAGCCGCTTATATCAACTATCATTTCAGTCATTTAGAAAGAAAGATAAGAAGAGATGTTCTCCGCAGGGCAGAAAAGGCAGAGGCTGAGGTGTTGAGAGCAAAGGATACACTGAAGGTCTTTGAGGACAAGCCAAAGATGAAAGTCTATGGGTTGGGGAAACAGAGAGTACGGTGTCCCCTATTGATGGAAAAAGAAGAATGTGCACTCTATGAAAAACGCCCGATTATTTGCCGCATCTATGGAGTACCTTTTAGCCTGAAAAATGGGGATAAGGAAAAGGCGTATGCCTGCGGTGTGTCTGATTTTCAGACAAAAGTTACTTATCCGACGGTGAAGCTCTATAAAATATATGATGAACTCTGCAAGCTGTCACAGGAGCTTTTTAAAAATGCAGGCTCAGCCCACCCTGAGAAGGCTACTTTTATGTTGCCCCTTTCGAGGGTTATCAAGATGCCCTTTGAAGTGATTGTCAAGGGAGAGTTTGAAGAGTAACGTGTATTTCTTCTATATGTTTATCCAAATTCGAAATTATTACAGGAAAGTCTCCAGTCACTCTGTACTGCTCAAGCAGAGGACTTACAAGAGTTTTCAGATCATCAACACTGAATGATCGTAATAATATCAAATACTCTTCCGCTTTTCCAATAGAATTTGTAAGGTCACCTTTTACTTTTAGTGCTTCAAAGAATCCCTGGAGTGTTGCTTCGACACATCTATCGTCTATCCATACTGTTTCATCCAGTCCATCCAGTTTATCCAGACGCATTCTGATAGTTAGGTTCAAAAGGTAATAGCATAAGGCAAGGATTGGATTTAACGTGTCCTCATCTACAAAGCCTATGAATGGCTCATATCGCCTCGCCGTTGTGAGCCGCACATCTATTGTTTTATCTGAAAATCCCCCCATCCCCCCTTTGCTAAAGGGGGGTGAGGGGGGCTTATTATTTTCGTCTACTATTTTTACTACAAAGTCTCCTGCTGCATGATGCCAGGGGAAGATCTGGCTGAAATCTTTAAGATCATAATAGAGAGTGAGAATCTGAGAAGCCTGTTTATAGATTTCAAAACTTTGTTCAGTAGACAGGTATGTATAACCATGGTCAAAGTCCCAGAGTTTTAACCTGTGGGTGCCGTCGTCTTTTGAAATATGAAACTCGTGATATTCTTCGAACCAATCTTCCAGGAGGAAGGACATATCATTGAACTCGCCAAACATGTAGACCTTTGGCAGATATGGGAGGTCATATTTTGCATGTAACTTCTGGAGGACATTCAATTCTTCCTTTAACCAATGTCTGCCCATATCTGAAACAGCCACATTCAAACCAAATTTTACTTTGCCATCTTTCAAAATGAATTCAATACTGGCAGGGTGATAGAAAAGTCCATGTTTTTCTGTCCGGATAATGAGTTCATCCACCTCGTCGATGAAAATCCTTCTTCTGTTTTTTTCAGAGATCAACGAGAGGAATGGTCTGAATTCGTCTTTGGACAAAAACTCTCTTATAGAATCGAAGTATATTCTGTAAGGGGTTTCTAATGCATCGCCTTCCAATGGCAAATCCCATTTGTGTTCATCCGCCGGGATGTCGCCATGAGGTGAAGAAACGAGGTATCGTATGAGGGGATTGCTCATGTCCTGAGCTTTTCAATGGCCTCTGTCGCTAATCGGGCAACGGTAACTTCCTGCAATATTCTTTCTCTATAGATAAAAAACCGCTGATCATCAGCTTGAAGTTTTTTTAACTCCTCTATTACATCGTTAAAGCCCAGGTTACCCAGAGCCCAAGCCGCATGTCCGCGCACCGATGGATCTGGATCAGCCAACAATGAACAGAGGGGTTGGAAAGCATGCTTAACCAACTCTGGCCTCGTAGTCGCAATCTTTCCGATAGCCCATGTGACTGCCTTCCAGTAGTTTTTGAACCTTAAGAATGAGAGTAAAGCCCGGCTGAACTCTCCGAATAAATCCGGTTCTTTGCTGATTATGGCTCCTGCAACTTCCAGGGCGCCCCAGGCTGATGAGGCTGAATCTGCTGCGCTCCTTAACAGACGGTTTAACAGTTTACTGATATCATCCGGCCTTGTCTGTGCGATTGTCTTGCTCAGGTCACTCAATATTTCAATTACTTGCCAGCGGAAATGCTCATCAGGTGTGTAGAGCATACGAGCAAGTTCAGAGATGACCCGGGTGTCCTCTTCAGCCATTGAAATAAGCTCTTCAAGCTTATTCTCTGAAACATACATTTCCACTTTTTCTCTGGAAAATTTTTCCGATCTCAATTTCTTCGGCGCAGTAAGCTTAGGTAGAAACATTACCTGTAATTTTTCCTTTATTTGTTCATTTGCAAATGCCTGTAATTCCGGATTAAGCCTGACAAAAATCAACGCTCCTCTGATGCTCCTGTCATCAAAGGTTCTGCCTGGAATTACCTTATGGGTGCCGGGATCATAATTTTCCATAACGGCATCCGAGAAATCTGCTCCTGCTGATAAAGAAAAGGCGAAGTAATCATCATAATTACAGGCGAAGAGCAGGGCTTCGAGAAAAGCAGCCCCTCTGTTGTATCCTGTGGCATCGTAAGCATAAACAGCCCCACAGTGTTCGCAGAAACCAAGAGGGAATTCACGGGGCTTTCTTTTCTTTAATTCCCGTGGCTGTTCAAAAAAGTGGTGGCAGAAGGGACATTTTGGTTCAATGAGTTCTATCTGTGGATATCGCATTTACCTGAGTCTCGTCTAAATTATCCGGTATGTTATTATAGTATATTCTTAATAGAAAGGAGCTGTTATGCCAATTTACGAGTTTCGGTGTCTCGGCTGTGGACATGTCTTTGAGTTTCTGAAATTAAAGAAAGAAACTGAAGGAGCAGAGATGAAGTGTCCGAAATGTAACTCCTCAGAAGTAGAAAGAGTTTTAAGCACGGTAAATATGGCTAAGTCGTCAAGTGAAAAGGCCACGAGTACGGTAAAGAGTTGTGGTGGTGGCACCTGTGCTACGATAGACGTTCCCGGCCCTAAGAGATGACTCAGTGTCCCAGGCTTACCATTGCAGGCATTGGTGGTGATTCGGGGAAAACTGTTGTCAGCGTCGGTTTAAGCAGGGTCTGGTGGCAAAAAGGGTATAAAGTCATTCCCTTTAAAAAGGGGCCCGACTATATTGACATGAGCTGGTTGAGCCTGGGGGCAAATCATCCCTGTTATAATCTCGATCTTTTTTTCATGACTAATGAACAGGTACTTTTTTCCTACAGTTTGAACACCCAACAAGCTGATATAGCAATCATTGAAGGAAATCGCGGGCTTTATGATGGTATGGATGTAGAAGGGAGCGTCAGCACAGCCGAGGTGGCGAAGCTTCTTTATTCACCGGTTATCCTTATTGTTAACTGTACAAAAGTAACACGCACAGTTGCAGCCTTAGTACTTGGGTGTCAGAGGTTTGACCCGAATGTATCAATTCGGGGTGTGATTCTCAACCAGTTAGCAACTCACCGCCATGAGACTATTATCCGTAAGAGTATAGAACATTATTGCAATTTGCCCGTTGTAGGGGCTATTCCCAGACTTAGCAATATTACCTTTCCGGGAAGACATCTTGGTTTAGTGCCTCCTCAGGAACATCTTAGGGCTCAAGAGGCGATCGATAAGGCTGCTGAAACAGTGGAGAGGTATCTGGATTTGGGTGCATTATGGCAGATTGCATATCATGCTCCACCTATTGAAGTAAGTTCGGAGCTCGAAAATCCACCCTCACCCCCCTTTGCTAAAGGAGGGATGGTGGGATTAATTAAAATTGGCATCATCCGTGATTCAGCTTTCCAGTTTTACTATCCTGAAAATATCGAAGCTCTTAAAAGGGCAGGTGCTGAAATTGTTGAATTTAGCGCCTTGACAGACGACTTGCCACTTTCGATTCATGCCCTTTATATAGGGGGTGGTTTCCCTGAAACTCACGCCGCAGCTCTATCGGCTAATGAGAGCTTACGGCAATCAATCAGGAAGGCTGTTGAAGATGGCTTGCCCATTTATGCTGAATGTGGTGGTTTGATGTATCTCGGTGAAAAGTTGGTCTGGGAAGGAAAGGACTATCCGATGGTTGGCGTTTTCCCTATAGTCATCGGGGTCAGTAAGAAACCACAGGGTCACGGCTATAGCATTATTGAGGTAGAGGCCCCCAATCCTTTTTTCAGGCCAGGGCAGATTCTTCGTGGCCATGAATTTCATTATTCGCATATCATCGACATAGCAAAAAAAGACAACATATATTTCACCTTTAACATGAAAAAAGGACAGGGGATAAAGAATAATAGGGATGGTCTCTGCTATAAGAATGTCCTTGCCACTTACACTCACCTTCATGCTCTTGGAACAGAGGAATGGGTAGAGGGTATTATGAATAAAGCGGCGGCATGTAAGGAACAGAGACAATTTCAGGAAACATCATAATTGTCCTGCCTGACTCCTTATAAGTTTAGCTCGTCTTATATTTCTGAGTTTAAGTTGACTTTTTGCATTTCCTTATAGATATAATATATACCCTTCTTAAGGGATCCTGGATTTTTTAGATATTATTTTGTAATAGTGAATTAATACTGAAAGCTGAATCTCTTGTTAATAATATAAAGAAGTTTATTGATTAATAAGTTTTTTTTATTTGACCATAGGAATCATTTTATATTAGTCTTTATGACTTCTTTAAGAAAATCTTTTTTTTGTTGCTTTTATTTATTGCGCTTTAGGATAGTACTATGATATTGTAATTTGCCTACGAAGGGGATTTTCCCGAGTAAATTTAGTTCAATAAACAAAAGGAGGTAAAGACAATGCCGATGTGGAACTATAGGGGAAAGGAGCTTGAAATTGACGAGGATGGCTTCCTTACGGACTGGCAGGTATGGGAA
>JBGOWS010000262.1:0-3363 GCA_041478735.1 Thermodesulfovibrionia bacterium
GGAGATATCTTCATCCCTGTATCTATTAATGTCTCGGTGTCTTTAAGGAATATTCTCAGATAAAGAGGATATTCACCTTTACTATTAGATAATATTACAGACTTCAGTCTTTGGAGGCTTTTGCTTTCTGCTAGTGGATACCTCAGGCTTATCTCAACTTTGTGACCCTTTTTTGTTTCAAGCTCATCTAACCTTGATATTTGTGAGGAGATGATTTTTATTCCTTTTTCTGTCTTATCCACAGTGCCCCTTACAAGGAGAGGGGCGTCTTTTTGCAAAAGAGGCATGCTGGTTCTGTAAAGCTCGGGGAATGCAATTACCTCTACATTACCATCAGGATCTTCAAGTGTAAAATAAGCCATTATCTCTGCCCTTGCCTTTATCTGGACTTTTTTAATGTCTCTTAATATGCCGCCTATTTTAACCTCTTCACCGTCCTGTGCTTCTTCAAGTTCAGGCGTCTTTTTTGTACCGATTTCCTTAAGCTTTCCGGCGTATTTTGTTAGAGGGTGACCTGATATATAAAAACCGAGTGCCTCTTTTTCGTATTTCAAAAGTTCTTCTTCACCCCACTCCCCAAGGTTTTCTGTTGTTTCTTCAGTAAGGTTGCCGAAAATGCTCTGCTGGCCAAACACTCGTGCAGTGTGAATCTTTGAGCTTCCATTGAGAATCCTGTTCATTAACTCCATTGCCATTGCCCTTGTTATGCCGTGGGAGTCAAAGGCGCCTGCCTTTATAAGGCTCTCTATAACCTTTTTGTTTACCTTCCTCTGATCCACCCTATCGAGTAAATTTGGTATAGAAGTAAACGGCCCGTCTGCATTCTTTGATTCGATTATGGACTCTATTGCAGATGAGCCTACACCTTTTACTGCCTCAAGGCCAAAGCGTATTGAATTACCTATTACCTTGAATTCCTTTTCGGACAGGTTTATATCAGGCGGGAGTATAGTTATACTCATCTCACGGCATCCCACTATTGATTTGACTATCTTGTCTGTGTTATCCATATCGGCACTTAAATTGGCAGCCATGAACTCAACAGGAAAGTGTGCTTTAAGATAAGCTGTCTGGTAAGCAACGTATGCATATGCTGCTGAGTGCGATTTATTAAAGCCATATTCTGCAAAGAATGCCATTAAATCAAAAACCTTTGTTGCCTTCTTCTCCGATATGCCGTTTGCACGAGCACCCTGTATGAAGACCTCTTTCTGTTTCTCCATCTCTTCCGGTCTTTTCTTGCCCATAGCCTTTCTGAGGATATCAGCCTGTCCCATGGTGAAGTTTGCAAGCTTATTTGCTATCCTCATGACCTGCTCCTGGTAAAGGATAATGCCGTATGTTTCGTCTAAGATTTCCTTTAGCTGGGGGAGGTCATATTTAACAGGTATTCGGCCCTTTTTCCTTTTTATGAAGTCATCAATCATGCCGCTTCCCATAGGACCAGGTCTGTAAAGGGCTACAATCGCTATAAGTTCTTCAAATCTGTTCGGAGAGATCTTAACAAGCAGGTCCCTCATGCCGGCACTTTCAAGCTGGAAAATGCCTGTGGTATGTCCTGAACTCAAAAGTTCATATGTTTTTTTGTCTTCAAACGAGATATCCTTGAGTGATAGGTCCTTACCATTGTCCCTGATATATTTCAGTGTCTTGTCTATTATTGTGAGGGTCTTCAGCCCTAAAAAATCGAATTTTAACAGGCCAATCTTTTCTAGCGAGCCCATATCAAACTGGGTCATAATGCTTCCATCTGAAGGGTTCTTATAAAGCGGTGTATAATCTGTTAAGGGGGTTGGGGAGATCACAACACCTGCGGCATGGGTTGATGCGTGTCTGCATAGCCCTTCAAGTCGTATGGCGTTATTGATCAGCTCTTTTATCCTCGGGTTATTATCATAAATGGCTTTTAGTTGAGGCTCGCTCTTTAGCGTATTTTCAATAGTAATGTTCAAAGTACTGGGTACCAACTTTGCAATCTTATCGACCTCGCTGTAAGGGAAATCAAGTGCCCTGCCAACGTCTCTTATTGCTGCCTTTGCAGCCATTGTTCCGAATGTTATTATCTGTGCAACATGATCTTTGCCATATTTCTCAGTGACGTATGAAATGACCTCTGACCTTCTGTCTTTGCAGAAGTCCACATCAATATCGGGCATGCTTATTCTTTCAGGGTTGAGAAAGCGCTCAAAAAGAAGATTATATTTAAGAGGGTCGATATCTGTTATGCCGAGGCAGTATGATACCAGACTTCCAGCTGCTGAGCCTCTCCCGGGGCCGACAGGAATCTCTTTCTTCTTCGCATAACTTATGAAGTCCCAGACTATGAGGAAATATGATGAATAACGCATCTTTTGTATTATATCGAGTTCTCTCCTCAATCTTTCTTTATAGGATGCGGCTGGATCAGGCCCCAATCTATAAAGCAGCCCTTCAAAGGCAAGCTTTTCGAGTAACGCATCAGGTGTTTGACCGTTTTCGAGTTTGTATATCGGCAGCAGGTTAGCGCCTAACTTGAATTCAACATTACATCTCTCCGCGATATATCTTGTGTTCAGGATTGCTTCCGGAATATCTTTAAAGGCGGTCTTCATCTCTTCAGGTGATTTGAAATAGAAGCCATCTGAGTTGAAACGGAGACGTTTATCGTCCTTTACTGTCTTGCCAGTCTGGATACAGAGCAGGATATCATGTGCCCTTGAATCCTCCCTCTTCATGTAGTGGCAGTCATTTGTAGCCACAATACTGATATGTAACTCACTTGCAAGTTCGATAAGCTTCCTGTTCGTTTCTTCTTGTTCAGGGAGGTTATTATCTTGTAACTCTATATAAAAATTTTCCGGGCCGAGTATATGTTTATATTCGAGTGCCTTCTCCCTTGCCTTATCTATCATTCCCCTCTGTAGATAATAAGGGACCTCTCCTTTAAGGCAAGACGTCAATCCAATCAGCCCACCACTGTATTGTCCGAGCAGGTCCTTATCTATTCTCGGTTTGTAGTAGAAACCCTCAGTGTATGCCTTTGTAACAAGTGAGACAAGGTTTCGGTATCCATTGTTATCTTTTGCAAGCAGGATTAAGTGGAAGGATGCCTCATCAACATCAGGAGCATGTCTCTTTTCAAAGCGACTTGTCGGTGCTACATACACTTCACAGCCGATTATGGGTTTTATCCCTGCCTTTATAGCATGCCTGTAGAACTCCACTGCGCCAAAGAGGTTGCCGTGGTCTGTTATTGCCACTGCAGGCATCCTGAAGGCGGTGGCCTGCTCGACAAGCTCTTTTATCCTGATTGCTCCGTCCAATAGACTGTATTCTGTATGCAGATGGAGGGGGATATAGTCTGAATGTGGATGCATAATAAAA
>JBGOWS010000234.1:0-3881 GCA_041478735.1 Thermodesulfovibrionia bacterium
ATACTCAGAACTTTTTCTAAGATTTATGGTCTTGCAGGTCTGAGGATTGGTTATGGGATTGCAAGAGAGGACATAATCTCTGAGATGAATAAACTCAGACCTCCTTTTAATACTAACTCTATCGCTCAAAATGCCGCATTGTGGGCACTTAAGGACGATGAACACGTTAAACGCTCTCGCGAAATAAATGAACAGGGCAAAAGGTTTCTTTACAAAGAACTTGATGCTCTGAGTCTGAAATATGTTCCAACAGAGGCAAATTTTATATATGTACTGCTGGGGCAGGAAAATCCCCCCTTCCCCCCTTTAGTAAGGGGGGGAGCGGGGGGATTATATAATGAACTATTAAGACAGGGAGTAATTGTCAGGCCTGTGGGACCTCAAGAAATTAGGGTGACTATAGGTTTGCCTGAGGAGAATAAAAGGTTTATTGAAGCGCTAAAAAAGTCAATAGTCATCAGTCATTAGTCATTTTAATGACCGATGACAAGTGACCAGTGACTAATGACCAATGACCAGTGACTATATTTGGAGGAATAGATGGATATCATTGTTTTAAAACCGGGTGCAACTGAAGAAGAACTGAGTCGCATTGTAAAAAAGCTTGAGCACCGCGGTTTAAAAGCAAATATCTCGAAAGGAACGGAAAGAACCATAGTCGGGGTTATCGGTGATACCTCAAAGGTAACAGAGGAAGAAGAAAACGCTATAAGGCGGATGCCCGGCGTAGAGGATGTAGTGAGAATACTTAAGCCCTACAAGCTCGCAAGCAGGGATTTCAAGGCAGAGGATACAACCATCAATGTGAGGGGACATATTATCGGGGGCAGGAAGATACAAGTGATTGCAGGCACATGTGCTATAGAGAATAAGACTATGCTTATGAATATCGCAGAGAAGGTAAAGGATGCGGGAGCGACGTTTATAAGAGGAGGCGCATTTAAGCCACGCACTTCTCCTTACTCATTCCAGGGTCTGGGAGAAGAAGGACTAAAATATCTTTCGGATGTGAGGGAAAAGACCGGACTTCCGGTTGTGACGGAACTGATGGACCCGAGGGATATCAAGGTTATCTTAAAATATACAGACGTGATACAGATAGGGGCAAGAAACATGCAGAACTTCAGATTGCTCCTTGAGGTCGGTACATGCGACAAGCCAGTCCTGCTTAAAAGAGGTTTATCTGCAACAATAAAAGAATGGCTGATGGCTGCCGAGTATATAATGTCCAAGGGTAATCAGAATGTAATCCTCTGCGAAAGAGGTATAAGGACGTTCGAGACCGCAACCAGGAATACCCTTGACCTTAGTGCAGTGCCGGTGCTTAAACAACTTACTCATCTCCCTGTTATTGTTGATCCGAGCCATGCAGTTGGTAAATTAGCCTTTGTTGCACCTATGGCAAAGGCAGCAGTAGCAGCCGGGACTGATGGGCTTCTCATCGAGGTTCATACAAATCCTGAAGAAGCGCTATCCGACGGAGAGCAGTCTCTGAAGCCTGATGATTTTAAAAAGTTGATGGAAGAATTAAAACCTATAGCCGCTGCTGTTGGAAGGGAGATATGAACTTGAAATTCAATATAAAACAGACACAAAGTGAAGATGAAATAATCCCCCCTAACCCCCCTTTAGTAAAGGGGGGAAGGGGGGATTTGCAGATGAAATCTTCAAAATTAGAAATCAAGGAATTTTTATTATGCATTTTGAGAAAGTAACCATACTCGGTGTTGGTCTGATCGGTTCTTCTTTTGCTCTTGCATTGAAAAAAAGTGGACTCTGTAATAAAGTCATCGGCTACAGTAGGAGAGAGGAAAACCTTCAGAAGGCAAAAGCCAAAGCGATAATTGATGCGTTTGAGCTTGACCCTGCAGCGGCATGCAAGGGTTCAGACCTTATATTGTTTGCAACTCCAGTCGGAAGCTTTATTGATATTGCAAAGAGAATACGTACATCATTGAGCAGAGGTGCTATAGTTACTGATGTTGGAAGCGTGAAAGGAAAACTCGTACGTGATATGGAGGCATTAATGCCTGAGGGCATATATTTTGTTGGTGGGCACCCTATAGCTGGTAGTAACCGTTCTGGAATTGATACAGCAGCAGCAGATATCTTCAATGGGGCGAAGTGCATTATTACACCCACAGAGAATACAGACAAAAATGCCCTCGAAAAGGTTATTGCTATATGGAAAAAGCTCGGCTCTTCTGTAAAACTGATCAACCCTGACGAACATGACAGGATATATGCAGCAGTAAGTCACCTCCCCCATTTAATTGCATATATGATAGTAAACACAGTAGCTGATATAGACAGTTCATATCTTAATTTTTCAGGGCAGGGCTTTATGGATACTACAAGGATAGCATCGAGTTCTCCAGAACTATGGCGCGATATATGCATTCTCAATAAGGATAATCTCCTTGAATCTATTGAGATTTTTAAGAACAATCTCGACAGGATGAGCCAGTATCTCAGGGTCTATGATTCTGAATCCCTCGAAAGAGATTTCAAAAGGGCCCGGACACTGAGGGAAGGTATTGGACAGAATTGAACTCAGCAAAGCAAAAAGTTTTAAAGGAACATTTTCTGCTACCCCTGATAAATCCATATCTCACAGGGCAGTAATCTTCTCATCTCTATCAAATGGGAAAAGTGTTATAAAAAACTTTCTCAGGGCCGAAGATACAATAAGCACTGTAAATGCCATGAGGATGCTCGGAGTGGAAATTCGCGAGGAATTACCCCCCTCTTGCCCCCCCTTACTAAGGGGGGGATGGGGGGGGGAACTCATAATCCATGGGAAGGGATTATACGGGCTTAAAGAGCCATTTGATGTCATAAACTGTGGAAATTCCGGAACAACAATCAGGATGCTTTCAGGAATACTTTCAGGTAATCCATTCTTCTCCGTACTTACCGGTGATGAGTCCCTAAGAACAAGGCCTATGGGCAGAGTCATCACTCCATTAAGGCAGATGGGCGCTGAGATAATAGCAAGGGGTGAAAACAAATACCCCCCCATCGCAGTAAAAGGGGAAAAATTGCAGCCCATAAAATATGCCTCACCCGTTGCCAGTGCTCAGGTTAAATCAGCAATCCTCCTTGCAGGTCTTTACGCCGATGGAGAAACAGAAATAATAGAACCTGCTAAATCGCGGGATCACACTGAACGGATGCTACCTGCCTTTGGCGCTGAGATAAAAGTTGACGGTCTTCGTGTCAGGATCAGAGGTGGAACAGAATTAAAAGGTACAGAGGTTTATGTGCCAGGAGACTTTTCATCTGCTGCATTTTTCATAATCGGTGCATTATTGATCAAAGATTCTGATATAACAATTAATGGGGTAGGGATTAATCCCACAAGAACAGGGCTTCTCAGCGCTCTTAAAGAAATGGGGGCAGATATCGAGCTATATAACATAAGAAATTTATCCGGTGAGCCTGTTGCAGATATTCACTGTAAAGGCGGTGCGGATCTGAAGGCTATAAACATAACAAAAGAAAAAATTCCTGCTCTTATTGATGAGTTTCCTGTCCTTTGTGTGGCAGCAACTCAGGCTACAGGCATTACAACCATCAGGGGCGCGGAGGAACTGCGTGTAAAAGAATCTGACAGGATCAAGACTATGGCAACTGAACTCAAAAAAATGGGTACTGAAATCGAGGAATACGATGACGGCCTGAGTATTAGAGGCAAGAAGGAATTAAAGGGTGCGGTCATAGAGAGCTACGGAGACCATAGGATTGCAATGTCAATGTCAATAGCGGGCCTTATTGCTGATGGGACAACAACAATAAAGGGTATTAATTCTGTAAACATCTCATCACCGGAATTTTTTAAAATACTCAGGAGGTTGACTTCATGAGGCAGGTTATAGCTA
>JBGOWS010000032.1:0-13650 GCA_041478735.1 Thermodesulfovibrionia bacterium
AATCCCCTCCTTTACAAGGAGGGGTAGGGGAGGTTATTTGTTCAATTCGTTCCTTTATCTTAAACAATGCCCCCTCTAAATTTTCATATACCTCCTGATTGGTAAACCCAGACACTTTACAATCAAAGTGCTGGGTAAACCGCAAAAACTGAATGCCAAAGGCTTCAATCTGGATTTGTCTTTGTATATCGGATAACCGCCCCTTATTCCCCTCCTTACCAAGGAGGGGATGGGGAGGTGTATAATGAGAATCTCCGTCAATCTCTACGGCTAATTTCAATTCAGGACAATAAAAATCTATCACAAAATACTCCACACTATACTGTCTTCACCTCCCCTTACTCCCCTCCTTAGTAAGGAGGGGATGGGGGAGGTCAATTGCCTGCCCTTTAACCTGCTCCATAAGATGATCTCTGCCGGTGGCATATTGCTTCTCAACGTCTTTCTCTTTATTTTATGGTCTGTTCTGTTAAATGCCCTTGTAATAACAACCCCTCCTAACCTCCCCTTATTAAGGGGAGGATTTCTGATATGTTACCCACTTAATGTGAGAAAGAACCATGAATATTTTAGTGAACATTACCAATAAAGATGTTTTCATTAAATTCATCGAGTTAAATAAAATTTTGAACAATGTCTGCATTGTTCGGGTTAAAGAACAAACCTTGGAAAGCCCTGATTAGAGTAAATGAGTTCGGAAAAGGCGAGGTTATTAAGCAGAAACCGAAGGAGACGGGTTGGACTCCTTGCTTACAAACTGCATATTGTACAGTTCCTGATAAAGTCCACTCTGCAAAAGCAGGTCTTCATGGCTACCTTGCTGAATTATTCTTCCTCTGTTTATAACAACAATTCTCGTTGCCTTTTTTACTGTTGATAGCCTGTGCGCTATTACAATGGTAGTTCTTCCCACCATCAGTCCTTCCAGTGCCTTCTGAACCTTTTGTTCTGATTCTACATCGAGGGAAGATGTTGCCTCATCAAGGATAAGGATTGCCGAATTTCTGAGAATCGCTCTTGCAATAGCAATTCTCTGTTTCTGCCCACCAGAAAGTCTTGCACCCCTTTCACCTATCTTTGCCTCATAACCTTCAGGGAGTTCCATAATGAATTCATGTGCAAATGCCGCTTTTGCAGCCTCTATTACCTCTGCATCAGTTGCAGTAGGCCTGCCGAAAAGGATATTTGCCCTGATCGTATCGTCAAACAACACTATATCCTGAGTAACCACGCCAAGGCCTTTTCTGAGGGATTCAAGGGATAAATCTTTAATGTTAACACCATCAATCAAAACATCACCTTCAGCCGGATACCAGAAACCCGCTACAAGGTCTGCAAGCGTACTCTTCCCTGCACCGCTGTATCCTACCAGCGCTATGAGTTCGCCCCGCCTGATTTCGAAATTTATACCCTTAAGTGCATAATCTTCTGCCGATGGATACCGGAACGAGACATTATCAAAAACAATTTGACCTTTGATCTCTTTTTCAATTCCGCCATGCCTTTCCGGCTCAACAAGGACGATTTCCCTTATTCTTTCGATAACAGCACTTGCCTGCTGGAAATTATTATGAACCCTGCTTAACCTTTTAAGTGGTGTATAAATCATTAAGATAGCCACAACAAATGAGAAAAATGCACCTGCTGAAATCTCCTCTGAGATTACAAGATGGCCCCCGTAAAACAGGATTATCGCTACGCCAATACCCCCAAAAATCTCTGCTATTAATGACGAAACTTCGTTTATCCTTGCCTCTCTCATAACATTTCTGTAATGTTCTGCCAGTGCCTTTTCCTGTCTGTGAGTCATCTCTTTTTCCATTGTGAATGCCTTGATGATCTTTATTCCCTGGAGGCTTTCATGAAGTATTGTTGTCACTTTTGATATTAGCTTTCTCGTATTCATGCTCGTTCTTTTCATTCTCTTCCCAAGCTTTCCGATGCTGTAAATGATAAGCGGTATTACAATAAATGACAGAAGAGCGAGATCCCATCTTCTTGAGATTGCCACAATGGCAAGCACAATTACTGTGCCACCCTCAACAAAAAAGTCTTTAACGGTGTGTGCCACCGTATTATTTAGCATCCCTACATCATTGAGAACTTTCGATACTACGGACCCACTTGATGTCTTGTTATAAAAAGAGATGGGCAAAGTGAGCAGTTTATCATATATCCCCTGCCTTAATAACCTTACTATTTTTGCACCAATGGAACTCATTAGATAGTTAGTTAAATACGTGAACACACCGCGCATCAAAAAAAGGATTATTATTCCAAACGGCAGCAGAATTAAAAAACCTGCTGATTTTTCAACAAAAATAGAGTCCAATGCCGGCTTAATAGCCCATGCAATGGCTCCATTAAGACCTGATAAGATCAGCCCGCAAAGGAGGGCAGCAATAAGTCTCCACATATGGGGCTTCGAAAGCTGCCAGAGGATGGAAATATCATCCTGCCAATCATTTGAGGATTTTTTCTTTAAAACTTCAGATATGTCTAAACTCATAATTCATCCGGTTAATTTTTTTAAAGTATGACATAATTTAGCACAAATTGGTTTGATTTTCTCAACAGAGGAACTCTTCAAAAGGCTGATCAGGGCTGCTTCTGACGAGAACCGCTTAAAATACTATATACCTCATAAACATTTATCCGGGATATATCCTTCCCCCTGCCAATTATCGGGATATGTTTAAGTCCTGCATTGGGGGAAGGGACTGCCTGTTTCATTATCCCCTGGTTGGAGTCTCCCCAGAGAGAGACAACGGTTATGGGAAAGAAGACATCGAGGTAGTATGTTATTGACAATATCCCACCATCTGGTGCAATGAGTATATTGCAGCAATTTTTTATTATAGAAAGCATCTCCAGGAGAGTGGTTTCTCCCCTCAGGTCGATGACTGAAGGCAGATTAAAAGAGTCTGTTTTATTAAGGCCAAATAATATTATTTTTGTATCTGGTTTTTCAGAGAGCTTTTCAAAAAGCATCTTCCAGTTATCCGCTGGCCAATCTTTTTTGCCCCCGTAGAATTGCTGGGTCTCTGTATTTACGTGGGCACAAATAAATTGATGTTTGAGGTGTGACAGTTTAAATCTTTCCCATAGCCTGTCATACTCATTTCTCCATCTAAGTCTCGGAATGAGCTTACCCCAACAATCTCTGAGTTCACCTGTAGGGTCCACTTTATCAAGGATGACGTCATAATGCTCATGGTCAATACCGATTGTTTTAAGCGTATTCTTTATAACAGGGATGGTTGGAGTGCCGTCTTTTCTTTGCCATGAAGGGACAATAACAACTTCAGAGCCTTCCAACAAGCTAAAGGCATCTTCGAGTTCAGGACGCGTAAGAAAGGTTATTGATGCATCTGGTATATACTGTCTTACTCTGCCTACAAAGCCGTAAAGCCCTAATGGTATGTCACCAAGTCCTCTGTTCCATGCTACAAGGAATTTTTTATCCCCTCGCTTTGCCGCCCTCGAGAGAATTTTATTAAGACCTGGCGTAAATAATCTCTTAATTTTTATAGAGATTGACATTGTTTTTTAGATTCTGAACCTCTGAAATTAATTTTATTGCTCTATGTTTATAAGTATGTTCCTTCATCACCCTGTGATAAGCATTTTCTGCAATCCTTCTGCGTTCTTCATGTTTATCTAAATAATAAAATATTTTATCCTTACAATCTTCAATACTAGAATAAGTAACAACTTCTTCACCGATAATAAAATCATCTTTGATATGGACACGGTTTTCAGCAAGGAGAAAGCCTCCACATGCAGGAATACCGTAGCATCTTTCAGGGAGTCCCCAGCTATCTCCATTCATAGAATCAGCAGCGGACAAACAACTCAGGTTAATCTTACTTCTTTGAATAATCTCTACCTGTTTATCAAAGGATAAGTCCTTGCTGTCTATAAACAAGAAATTTATACTCTTCTTTTTTAAAGAGTTACCAAGTTTCTCTAAGAATTCAACTCTATTTTTATGTTCATTGTATTTTTGTTTGTCCATATTACCTATAAAAGATACATCCCATTTGTAGATATCTGGTTTTCTTAAATCCTCTAATGAGATACCACGAAGGTTATATTTACTGGTCCATGCGGCATTCGGTAAATATATAACTCTCGCATGTTTAATCCAGTCTGTATCCTGAAGCGAGTGTGTTGCATATATTGATAAAATATTACTTCGTAAAAGCAGATTTACTTTCCATCTTTTTATCCCAGTATTCCAGGGGGAATCAACATTCCATGTAACTACAGATATTCTGTGTTGCTTTAATTTGTACGCTAAATTTAAGAACTTCCATTTTTCTTTGAAGATATACTTAAACTCAAAAATTACAGCCTCAATCTTTTCAGAGATAAAGGTATTAATATCCCAGATATTGTCTCTAACTCCATGACCGGCTAATTCAATACCTTCTTGAAGTCGTGGATTGCCTCTTCTATAGTTTAGCGCTATTTTCATCAAGTATATGCTTTTTCTTTTTTGCAAGTATGAGGTACTGAAATGTAAGAAATTCCTTGAAAGCGTCGAAAGAAAGCCTGTTTAGGATTTTCATAAGTTTTTCTTCTCTTTCTTTTCCAAGCCGTTTTATATCTATAATATCAAGCCCGGATGTCGAGAAAAGATGTTTTATGGTGGATAGACCGAAAAATCTCAGATGGTTGCCATCCAGAATACCTTCTTCCCGGTAAAACCACCTGTCCCGCACAATATCTTTTATTACACTATAATGCCTGATATTCGGAATGCCAGCAATCATCACACCATTCTCTAACAGGTATTCTCTTAACCCCTTGAGCGCTGCCCACGGGTCTTTAAGATGCTCCAGCACATCAGAAAGGATTATACAATCAAATTTTCTCTGAGGGATTAAATTGCTGCTATTTGCCTCATAATCTTCAACCGTAACCATTTCTTTTTGAATTCCGGTCTCCTTTAATTGGTTGCTTAAAAATCCTGCTCCATGTCCGATATTAAGAATGCTTATAGCCCGCTCCGGTATCAATTTTATGATTTTGGAGAAGTCCCTATTGTAATAATCGTAGGGCTTAAACCTTGAATATCGGTATTCAATCCTCATTATATCCAGTTTGCTGCCCCATTTTTCATAGAAAATCTTTTCATTGTTTCCGTCGTTTCTCTTCTTAATTTTTTTTCGCTGTTTGTCCTTGACATCTTTCATGCTGATGCCTTCAAAATGTACAAGAACACTTTGAGGACAGAAAAGGATCTTAGAACCTGCCTCCCTCACCTTGAAACATAGATCGATGTCTTCAACACCCTGTATATATCTCTCATCAAAACCACCGACTTTTTCAAAAAGAGATTTTTTGATAAGTAGGCATGCACCGGTAACAGCCTCGCATTCCCTGACCTCCATAGCTTCAGGAATATCTGGCGGATATCTTTTAAAATAGTGCTTTCTCCTCCCTTTGTAATCAAGATATACACCTATATGCTGGATTGTTCCGTCAGGATACAAGAGCTTGCTTCCGACAATCCCGCATTTAGGATTATTTAGTATCAGTTCAATCATCGGTGTAAGCCAGTCATGTTTTGGAATCGTATCATAATTAAGCAGGAGAAGATACTCTCCGGTTGCGTGTTTGACAGTCTCATTGTTGCCTTTTGCAAAACCGAGATTTACAGGGCTTGTTATTGTTTTGTGGGGTAGGGATGACAGATATTCTTTTGTGCCTGCTTCGGTGGAGGCATTATCAAGGATGACTATCTCATAGTTTGGATAGTCCGTGTTTTTAACGGCATTTTCAATGCACTGCTTTAGATAATCAAGTTTGTTCCAGTTAAGGATGATTATGCTTATCTTGGGTGGCCTCACGAGAATACTCCTTATTTGTAAAAAGGCCGAACATAAGCCCGGTTAAAAGAGTGAATACTATGGCATGTTCGTGATGGAGGGTTGTGTCAAGGATACCTCCTATAAATGTGACCAGGAAGCCCCCCAGTGCGCTGTATTTTACCGCCCTTTCAAATCCTGATGTTGTTTTAAGTTTCAGCCATTGATGAAGAAAGCCGGATATTATCAAAAAAATGGAGACAAGCCCCAAAAGACCCATTTGTGATGCTGTCTGAAAATATACACTATGCGCATCAAAATAGCTCGCCCCTGCTTCCGGGGCATAACTAAGCGGGAAAGTATACTTAAAATGATTGAGCCCTATTCCGGTGACAGGACTTTCTTTTAATAAATCCAATGCATGCTGCCATATATAAAGTCTGCTGACAAGTGAGGTGGTGGAGAAAAGTTTCAACCACATGGGCTTATAGAAATACATAATGGCCGGAATCAATGACAGAAGGACAAGGGAAATTAATTTGGTTGCCTTGAATTGTCTGCCGCCGGAAAATAATAAAATCATCATCAACAAAAATAGTCCTAAAAACGACGACCTCATTGCTGTCATAACTGCTGCAACAATGGTTAAAATGGCAAAGACGCCGAGTATCATTTTTGGAAATTTAGTCTCCTTGTCTGAGAATATAATAGTGCTGATCATGGAAATTATAACTATCACGAGATACATAGCGGTATAGTTCTGGTTTCCCAGGGCATGTATCTCAAGCGGTCCATGTATCTGGATAGAGTGGAATATGCCGGATAGAGCAGCCAGAGCTGTTGAGATATAAAGGCTCCAGAGGATAACCCTGATATGTTTTTCGTTAGTTATACTGTATGCGATGAAAAAAGGGATGGTATAAAAAAGGATATCCTTAGTACCTTTCAGGCTCTTGACTGGATTCTGAGCAAACATACTGCTTATTAAGGCTGACAGGAGGAGAAATATAAAACCATAATGGATGACAGACAGCTCAATCTTTATTTCTTTTTTGTATAATTTGTATAACTGGACAAGAAAAATAAACAGGATTAAAAACATACTTATGCTTTTTAGCGATTCAGAAAAAGGCAAGGATATAACCATTAAAATTGTTCCAAAAAGCTTTACCTTATCAAGGCTTGAAATGTCATATAATTTCAACATTTCTTTTGACGCATTTCTATATTTAACCCACCAGTTGCAAAACAGTTTATGCATTTATGAGGCAGATGTGCTGGAAAAGCTCTGCCAGCAACACATTATAGTCCTGTAGCCTGGCCAGCCAGCCTTTATCCAAAAGGCACACACCCCCCTTAAGCCCCCCTTATTAAGGGGGGACTCAAGGGGGGTGTTGTCATGTCTATCATAATCAAATCTCGTTGCTTTGCAGAGGTTTTTCAGCATGTCTGCATCATATTTTATGCAACATTTAGGTATTCAGGTTTTTAGATAATATCCTTCCCGGCTTCTCAGCTAGGACTCTGCCTTAGCAATTACCTCTTCAACTGTTATCTGTTCCATACAAAATGGGTTATAACATTTTTTTCCAATACACGGGTCACATAAAGGAGGCTTTGCTATTACAGTAGCCGATTCCACATTATACGGACCGCAAAGTTTTGGATCAGTTGGACAAAAAAGAGCTATAGTAGGTGTTTTAAGGGCGAAGGCAATATGCATGGGACCTGTGTCATTAGTTATAAAGATATCCATCTTTTCTATAATTGCTGCGGTCTCCCTTAATGAGAATCTCCCGGCAACTGAGGTGGCACCTTTAATTTTAGATGCAATACCTTGAGCTAATGCTTTCTCTGAGGCGTCACCGGTCACTATAATCTTACATCTAAATTTATCAGCAAGAATATTTCCCACAGCTATAAAGTTCTTTGAGGGCCAACATTTAAATGGTTTCTGCGCGCCCGGGTGAAGCCCGATTAATAATGAGTCTTCATTAATGTTATTGTTTTTTAGAAATCTTTTAGCCATTTCCCTATCTTTACCTGTTAGCTGAATCGAAACAGCTCGATCAATTGTACTGGCTCCAACATTTTGGACAAGTTTCAGTCTTGTTTCTATGCCGTGTATATCTTTCTGCGAGTCAATAGCGCTGGTAAGTATAAAATCAAGATCCTTACTTTGCCCACAGATGCCGATAATTTCAGATGCTCCAGTAAAAAAGCAAATCGGCCATATGATGCGGTCAGAGGCATGAAATATGAATGCTACTTCAAAATATTTTTTCCTGAGTGCCTTTACTAAGAATGGCAACGAAAGGATTCCACCTAATCCCTTTTTAAAAATAAAGAGTTCATCTACATCAGGATTCTGTTTCAGGAGTTCAAATCCTAAAGGGTTTGTCAACACACCAATATAGCTCTCTGGATATGATTCTTTTAATGCTCTGATAGCCGGTATTCCCCAGAGGGTATCGCCTATGCCTGTAGTACTTACTATCAAAAACCTGGATGGGGCTTGTTGCGAAAAATGCCTTTTGGGAAAGTTGCACCTTCTTGATAAAATAACAATATTTTTAATCACGCTATTTTTTGTTTTTTTGATTACTTGCTTCATTTTATTCATATGCTCTTAAAATATAACTGTTAGTTAAGCTTGCAAATAGAAAACATTTCTTTCAATCTCGCTTCATATGTGTGTTGTCTGTGTGTTCTTAAATAGGCATCAAAAGCTTTTCATATAAAAATTCAATTTTATCGAGCATCTTCTCTATGGAATAATTTGTTCCAACAAGACTTCTCCCTTTTTCGCCAAAACTGATCCTTAATTCAGGATTTTTGTAAAGTTCAAAAACTCTCTCAGCGAGTTGTTTAGGATTCTTAGGCTCAATAAGAAATCCTGTTTCTCCATCAATAACTATCTCCTTTATAGCTCCTGCGTCAGAGGCTACAACAGGCTTTTTTATTGCCATTGCCTGCAGTATGGATTGGGGGACCCCTTCATTTGCATATGAGGGATGAACAACAACATCTAAAGATGCCAAAATTTCCGGGATATCTTCTCTATGGCCAAGCATAAAAATTCTCTCTTGCAATGATAATCCCCGAATAAGATTTTTGATATTTTCACGCTGTGGGCCATCTCCCACTATATAAAAGACTGAACTGGGTATCTTTTTCAATATTTCTGGAATCGCCTCAATAAAATATCTGTGCCCTTTCCAGCTCCTTAAGACGCCAACCATTCCTACGGAAAAATTATCTGTTAATCCCCCCCGCCCACTATCTTTAATCCCCCTTTGCCCCCCTTTATTAAAACGGGGGTGGGGGGATTTGTCAGGGGGTGGGGGGGGATTTTTTAATTGAAAAGCAGGTTTAACCTTTGCTGGATTGAATCGCTCCAAATCTATGCCTGTGGGTATAGAAAAAATCTTAGAACCGTTAAATCCGTTGTTACGTATCATCCTCTGTCTTATTTCCTCGCCCGTGGTTATTACAACATCAGGTAATATGTCATATATCAAACGACTTAAGATTGATATGCTGATAGGAGTCGAAAGATGTCTTGTCCTGATTATTTTTGGTTTAATATTAGAAAGTTTTGCAGCAAATGTTGTAATCCAGCTATCCGAAGAGCTATGCGTATTAACTATGTCGACCTTTTCTCTGTTGATTATTGAGATCATCTTTAACACAGAACCTGGATTCTTTTTTTGGAAATGCGCAGGGAAGACCTCAACACCCGCTTCTTTTCCTTTTTTGAAAATAGTGCTTTGTTCAGGCGCGGCAATGATTACACGGTATCCCCTTTTTATCATTCCGAGAGATTCCTGCATTATCCTGATTTCCTGCCCCCCCCAGCCTTCTGATGACTCTGTATGAAGTATGGTACGCATTTATCTTTTTATTTCTCTTAATTTTTCTGCCAGAATATTCTTAATCTCCTCTGGTTTTATATCATTAAGGCATCTGCTTATTTTACTTCCGTCACATCCATCTTTGCCACATGGTATACATTCCCAGTCTTTTTGAATAACAGAGTGTATGCCGAATGTCTGTATTCCGTTTTGTTTTGGATACGACAAGAGTCTATTAATTTCTGATTTCTGATTTCTGACTTCTGACTCCTGACTATTGTCCCATGGCCCCCATGCAAAAGCTCCGCTTGGTCCAAACAGGGCAATAACAGGCGTGCCAACTGCTGCAGCAATGTGCATAGGTGCTGAGTCAACACCTAAGAATAAGTCTGATGCCTCTGAGATTGCAGCTAGCTGTTTAATGGTGGTTTTGCCGCATAAGTCTATTACCCCCCCTGCGCCCCGCCTTGCCAAGGGAGGGATGTGAGGGGGGGTAAATTGGGGGATTAAAGATAAAATTCTCTTTGCTTTTTCCATTTCCCTTTTATCAGGGGAGGATGTCACTATTACTTTGATTCCCTGCTCAATAAGCCAATTTATAACCTCTGCCATGTACTCATCCTTCCAGCACTTAAATAGCCACCTTGATGTGGGATGAATATGGACAATAATATTCCTTGATCCCCTCATCCCCCCTTTACCCCCCCTTCGCTCCCCCATAGTAAGGGGGGGATGGAGGGGTGAGGGAGGATTATTTTCTTCAAGGACTTTTCTGATAAAAACTCTGTCTTCTTCGGGAATATGAAAATCCACAGAACAATTCTCTGTGTTTATTACAAACAGACTGAGAACATCGAGATTTTGTAAAATAATATGCTTTCTTCCATCTGGTTCTGATAAATGAGTATAAAGATATTTCTTACAAACGAATCCCTTTTTAGACTTCCACCCCAGCCTGTATCTTGCCCCTGATACAAAGGATATTATTGCTGCTCTATCCCCGCCAGTAAGATCAACAGTCATATTGAAATCTTTTCTTCTGATTTGTCTCAGGAAATCTATCTCTCTCAAATAGCGTTTTATAGGTGGAAGTTTCTTCACTCCTCTGTCAAGAGAGAGTATCTCATCTATCAGAGGATTCCCCTTTAATACTTCCTCTGTGCCTGAATTTATGAGTGCTGCTATGTGTGCATCGGGAAAGGTTTCCCTTAATGCCTTGAATACTGGCGCACTTAGAAGCACATCTCCAATGTGGCGGAGTTTTATGACAAGAATTTTTTTTATTCCCTTGAAGTCCACGATTTAAATATAGTTTGCCTTATTTATCGCTTCTGTAAATTCTTGCGCTGCCCGTTCTATGGGAAATGCTTCGGCCTTCTCCCTGGCCTTTTCTCCAATAACTTTTTGATTTCTGAGCGTCAGATGTATTTTATCAGCCAGTTCTTCTGCATCGGACAGATTATTCAGAACAAAGCCCTCATGTCCATTCTCTATAAGTTCAGCCACTCCGTTATTTTTTGTTGTTATAACAGGAAGTCCTGCTGCCATTGCCTCTAAAGTGGCGTTGCTGAAAGGGTCATAAAGGGTTGGCAGAATGAAGATGTCTGCTGCTGCATAGAATTTTTCTATCTCTCTCCGGGGTTTAAGAAATATGATCTTATCAGAAACACCGTATTTTTCTGCTAACATCGTGTATCTTTTTCTATCGCCTTTGCCAATAACCAAAAGTTTAATATCCTCATTCTTTACCAATGGAAAAGAATATAGAAGGGTTTGAAGCCCTTTACGTTTAAACCCTGATCCCACAAAGAGTAACACCTTTGAATGGTCTGATATGTTTAAGCTCTTTCTTACGTTCTCACGCCACCTGTCTTTGTTCTCCGGTGTAAACCTCGATAGGTCAACCCCATTGTAAATTATAATTATTTTCTCTTCAGGAACTGCGTAGTGCTTTATAATTTGATCTTTTACCATTCTTGAGTTGGCAACTAGCAGAGGAGTATTGTTAAAAATTCTTTTTTCCAGGTTAAGCAAGGAGATATGAAGGGGGTTTATTTTGAACGAGAATCTTTTATAAGGTGATTCAATTTTTGATCTTATTTCCAGCCACTCAGCATGGCATCCCTCTCCAGCCCTGTATATATCCTGACATGTGGTTCTTTCGAAGCTTATTACACAGTCTAGTTTCTCATTTTTTTTGACTTCCCTTTTTACGTTCGCATTAAAGATGATTATAGAAAAAAATGAGCCAGGCAGAATATTTGTCCTGTGAAAGGTTATCCCTTCTTCTTCTGACCATTTATTTGCGAATATGTGTATTTCATGGCCTGACTTTTTTAAATACTCTATAAGAGTTTGAAGATACCTTTCAGCCCCTCCGTGCATGGAAAATCTTTTTTTTATAAAAGCAAGTCTCACCTCTCTTTATTTTTCTCCCAAACTTTCGCATATTTTAGGTATGTGTAAAAACTATAAAATACGGCGAGTATAAAACCATGTACGCCGTCCCTGAAGCCCTGCCTCAAAAAAAACATCTTGGTAAAAACAAAAACTGGATTTAATAACATCGAGAGTACGGAAGGCGTTCTTTTTTTATTGCAAAGTTCTTTTGCAGAAAGCGTGGAATAAATTTCCATCTTTTTTATGTAGTCGGTTATTGCCCTGTATGTATAATGCTCCAATGGCTCCTTCAGATAACCCGGAGGACCATTGACAACTACTTTTTCATGAACTTCTCGCTGCTCTACATGAGATACATCTTTTTTGAAAAGCCTTAGTGTATAATCAGGCCACCAGCCTCCGTGTCGTATCCATTTGCCAAGAAAGAAATTTTTCCTCGGGATATAAAAACCGCTGAATGAGGTATTTTTAGTTTCTTCCATAATCTCGGATTTTAGTTCCGGAGTGACCCGTTCATCCGCATCAAGGATCAGAACCCAGGGTTTTTCTGCATAATCTACAGCCATCTGTTTCTGCTTAGCATAACCCTGCCACTCATGTTGATAGACTCTATATGTATATTTCTTACATATTTCTACAGTCCTGTCTTCGCTAAAAGAATCAACCACTACTATATCTTCAAAGTCCTTTACACTTTTAAGGGCATCCTCAATATTTTCTTCTTCGTTCTTTGTAATAACAGCAACAGAAACCGGTATTATTATCCCCACGTTGTTAAACCTTTCGTCTCTAAATATTCGAACTTAAATATTCTGCGATGTGATAAAGCAAATTAATATAATATTATAAACATAACGATACGTTCTGAATGAAAGTTGGTACTAATAATTACCTTGAACCAGGGTTACGGTAATATGTCCAATCTTGACCTTTGTCTCCACCATAACAGGGATACGTTTCATATCATCTGTAAGCCAGATAGTTATATCGCCCTTCCGATAAAATATACCCTCTGATTTCATTAATGGTTTAATCACAATCGTATCGAATGTGCCAATCGGAAGGGTTATCTTTTCTCTTCTCAATACCTGCACCTCAACATTCCAGACCTTCTTGCTATCAAAGATAGTCACATAAACCGGCTTGCCAACCTCGAGCCTGAGGGCCCTGATATAATAAAAACCTGATAGCGGGTCAAAAACAAAGTCAGGCACATCAAACTCTTTCCTTTCATTCTCAAGATGGTCTATATAAATAGCCTTGCTATTATTGGGATCAAAGATGACCTCCTTATCTTTCCTGTGTTTTCCTTCTCTTATCCTGAGTCTATAATTTGCCGGTTTGCCGATAAATAATGATTCACCTGAAAATCCCCCCCCGCCCCCTTTATAATCCCCCTCTAATCCCCCTTTAATAAAGGGGGACTTAGGGGGATTATCCCTTTTCCAAAGGGAGGAGCGGGGGGATTCGGGGGGAATATTTTCATTCTTTATGAGGGTGCTTTCTACTCTATCATCAACTTTATAAAAAACAGAGATAAATTTCGCTGAGCGAGCAGTCGAAATAATCTTTATCTTATC
>JBGOWS010000097.1:0-7373 GCA_041478735.1 Thermodesulfovibrionia bacterium
AGACCGTCAAGGGAGGTAAACACACCCCTGCACCCCTCTCAAGAGGGGACAATTACTAACCATCTCCCCCTTTTGCGGGAGATGGTTGGGTGAGGTGGTAAAATAGACCTTTGCAATTGCCTCATTAAATACAACTTCTCAGAACTTGTAAGTCAGGCTGACACCAACCATATGTGAGCTGGATTTGTACTTTCCGTTAGCAGTCGTGGCGAGGTTAACAATCCCGTCTGCAGGGTTGTCGTCAACTAAGTTATTCTTGTTTCTGTCCTGCAGCTTCTGGTAACTATAAGCCAGTCCAAATCTCAAGGACTTGTGCTTCACGTCAGCTCCGATTGAGAAGAGGTGACCGTTCGCATCAGGTATGGAAGGGTCGAAAGTCGCGTCAGGTACAGGGTTCCCCTGGTAAAGATAACCAGCGAGGAGTGCAAGCGGTTCACTTACTTGATATTTCAAACCTATGTTCCAGGACCATGTGTCTTTCCAGTTTCGTTTGGTAATAAACACGATCTCGTCATTGAGGCCAACGGGATTATCAAGTTTTACCTCGAGACTGTCGAAAGATGACCATCCTTCCCACCTTGCAGCAACCTCGAAGGTAAAGGGATAAAGACCTTTGCAGTAAATACCGAGGTGAACCTGCTGCGGGAGGGTGAGGTCTGTACTGCCGCTGGTGTTAGGGAAAAGCTGACCAAGCTGTGGAAGAGCTATCTCTGGTATGCCGAAGGTAGCGTTACCATCAAGATCTGCCTTTATCTCGCTCCTGTATGATGCTCCAATGGAAATATCTTTGTGGGGTTCGATGAGAATTCCAAAATTATATCCAACTCCGTTTCCATCACCATTAAATTTTTGTCCACCATCAGGGAAAAAAGGGGAGAAGTTTATTTTCTTCTCTAATGTTGCATCAAGGAAAAGGAAATCAACTCCTGCAGCAAATGCAATATTAGGCGTTATCTGATATGAAACTACAGGGTTGATATTATAAGTTCGCATCTCTGAATTGGTTGCTATGTATCTTCCTTCCCAATCATTAGGCCACTTTGTTGCTAAACCAAAAGGGTTAAAGACACCTAATCCTGCACTGATTTTATCATTGAATTTATTGGTGATAAAAAGCGTGGATGGATAAAACACATCAGGTTCTGTTTTAAAAGTCTTTCCTCCAGGCAAATCACTTTCGAATTTACGTGAGGGAAAGATTAAAGTCGTTCCAAGTTGTATCTGCGTTCCTTGGAGTTTATTAATCAATGCAGGATTCCAAAAAATAGCCGATGGATCTTCTGTGTGTGCAATTGTAGCAGCCCCTTGACCTAAGGATGACGCTCCCTGTGTATAAATTGCAAAACCCGAACCATAAGCATTTGAGATAGCGCAAAAGACAAAGAATAAAGATATAAGAAACATTATCCCCTTCCATGACTTCTTTTTGCTCATAGTAAATCCTCCTCGTTTATTAAGGAAATATATATTTTACAGAAGATATTATAGGTCACAACCACCTTTTAAGCAATCCAAATATTGATATTAGACAAAAGGATACATTAATATAATCTGAAGATATCGGCAAATATCTAATCTATAACTTATAGTGAAAGCAAAAAATAAGTTTATATCCCCCTCCCCCTACCCCTCTCCCACAAGGGGAGAGGGAACTGTTTTACTACACCCCTCCCTTGATGGGAGGGGTTGGGGGAGGGTGAATTATGTAATTTTATTTAATGCCTTCACTATAGAAGCTTTAAACTTATAACATGTTAGAGAACGAATATTTAATGGAGAGTGAAGAAGAGGCCTTCCGCCTCGATGTAAAGACAGATAGCAAAGTTGTTGAGAAGCAGGCACTCTGGGCTGGAATAAAGCAAGGCATGCGGGTTGCTGACATATGTTGTGGTTCGGGAAAAACGACCTCAATACTGCATAAATTGGTTCAACCCCGTGGCACTGTAGTCGGAGTGGATGGTTCAGAAAAAAGAATCGAATATGCTAAAAAGCATTACAGTGTTAATGGAATGGAATTTAAATGTAAAGATATAAGGGGGTCTCTTGATGAACTGGGGATGTTCGATTTCATCTGGGTTCGCTTTGTTTTAGAGTACTATCTCTCCGGAAGTTTTGATATAGTAAAGAATATATCCAGGATTGTAAAACCAGGCGCTATTTTATGCCTGATTGATCTGGACCACAATTGTTTAAATCATTTTGGCCTTTCTCAAAAGTTGGAAAAAACTATTTTTGCTTTACTAAAAAAATTAGAGGAAAAGAAGAATTTCGATCCCTATGCCGGAAGAAAGCTATATTCTCACCTTTATAATCTCGGTTATCAGGATATAAATGTAGATGTATCAGCACATCATCTGATATTCGGTGAATTAAAGAATAGTGATGTCTTCAACTGGACGAAGAAGATTGAAGTTGTCTCTAAGAAATTAGATAATCGATTTGAAGAATATGCGGGAGGATATGAAGAATTCATGGAGGAATTCAAAAGATTTTTTGCCGATCCAGGGAGATTCACTTACACGCCAGTAATTTCTTGCAGGGGGCGTAAACCTGTCACTTGATTAAAAATTTTAAAACCAAACGGTTAGGACTTCCTATTATTATTTCTATTGAGGGACTTGCAAAAGTCTGAAAAAGGGCCCTTCTGTCATTCTGAGCTTGTCGAAGAATTACGGCAAATCAAACAGTTAGAGCACCCTTCGACAGGCTCAGGGTGACAAATCAAGACTTTTGCAAGAGCCTCTATTGTAATAACTAATAAACGCCCCAACAACTCTTTTATCAAAGTGTACACCGTTCATCTCATTTAGAAGTCCAAACGCTACATCAATGGACATCGGATCCCGATAATGACGTTTTGATGTGACAGCTTCAAAAAAGTCAGCCACAGCGATGATCCTGGCTCCAAGGGGGATCTCTTCTCCCCGAAGCCCTTTTGGGTAACCGCCTCCATCAATCTTTTCATGATGAGATCCTGCAATCTCAGGAACCTCCTTATAAAGGCCTTCAAAATTTATCTGTTCCAATATCTTCTTAGTTTTTTCCGCATGGGTCTTTATTTGTTCACGCTCTTCGATGCTCAGTTTACACTCTTTCTTCAGGATAGCGTCCTTGATCCCTATCTTGCCATAATCATGTAGTAAGGCAGCTACCCGAATCATTTCGCTGTAATCTTCTGACATGCCCATTTCTTTGCAGATTCCTACAGAATATTCTGTAACCTTTTCTGAATGTCCTGCTGTCATGGGATCACGGGCATCGATACTGGCAGCTAAAACCTGTAATATAGATTTAAATTGACGTTCCTTAGCCTCAACGACCATAGCATTATGAATGCTTGCCCCGATTGCAGGAGCGATACCCATAAGCAAATTAATGTCACTTTGGACAAATGGCCTTTTTGTCTTTATAGTGTCTACTGCAAGGATTCCTAATGACTCTTCCTCATAGATTATGGGACAACACATAAAAGACCTGGCCCCCGTTTTTTCCGCAAATTCCAGACTGCGAGTTGAAAGGGTGTCTTCTATCTCGGTTATATTATTTACCAAAAATGGTTTCTGTTCATGAAAGCAGACAACGAAAACACCTTTTGAATCCGGTTTATCCAAATGGAAACTGGTATTCTCCAAATTGCTTAACTGTTCATCAGTGTACCCAAAAACTCCATGTAAAATTAACCTTGTTTTATCATCATTTGCTAAAAGTATCATGCCATGGTCATAATCAAGCTGCTTTTCTAAGACCTGTACAGCTTTCGATAAAATACTATTAATGTCCATTTGCTTATTAAGAGCCAATCCTATGTCGTTTATCAGGAGGGCATTGTTATAATTCTCATTTATGCGCTCTAACAGTTGATCGGTAGAACCCCTGAGATGCTTTATTGCTGCATTTAATTCCTGCTTTTCTATGTTTTCGGCATACAAGGTTAATAATAAAATAAGAAGTAATGAAAAGGGTAAAATTGCCTCAACTGTAACCGGTGGATATAAGACATAAGAAGCAATGCAGACTGCAAAAAGAAACAAGGCTGTATAATTTCTTGTTTTTTTCCAGAAATCAGAGTGAGATTCTTTCCAGGAAATGATATATCTGCAGACATTTCCCCCTTGAAAGATACATTCCTGATGCTCTATTTCAGGTAGTTTGTTTTGAAACAGTAATGCAACAGCCTCAAAATATCCGGTTCTGTTTTCACATTGGAATGGTTTTTCGCTGACCCCATCATAAGGCGTAACAGTAATTTCGATCTTGTTTGGACCCATCCTCTTTGATTCATAGTGTGACGATTTAGTGAAATTAATAGCAGCATTTCCGATCATTTCATAAACTTTTGCTGGACCAACAAAGCCAAGGGCATACTGTCTCATCACCCCTATGGCGTCAGGTGATGCCGCATATCTGCCAGCTTCTCTGGCGATATTATTATTTCCGGTTAATCTTCTCAGCCTGTCATAAAACAGGTCTATCTGGTCCTGGGTAAACCAGTGGCCTTCATCCTCAACCTGGTAGGTCTCCATTTTGGCATAATTTAATAATTCGTTCACATTTATGTAACTGTACTTGCTCTTAATAAGCATTACATAAGTTTTGATCAACCTGCTGTTATATAAAGGTCTATTATCTATCCTTAATGATTCCATTTCCTGTGTCTCTTTTGGGCCGGTTTTGCATATCTCTACTATTTCGAAAAGATCTTCTATGCTTTTATCAATACATAAAGTTCCGCCATTTGCAAATTTCCCCATTATTTTATCGACATCCGTTTAAACAAAGAATTCCTCGAAGCCCAGCTTCGGGGTAAAAAAATAAGTCATGTATCTTGTCGTTCCCCGACTTGATCAGGGAATCCAGAAGTTCAACAAGACAATCTGGATTCCGCATCAAGTGCGGAATGACAGACTTGTTACCATGTTTTTCATATCTGATACCTCGCAGCTTCTGCGGGGTAGTTCATTCAAGGCTTAAATATTATTCAGTTGTTGGCAGTGCTTTTGAGACAGGGACTGTAACATCTTGATTTTTTTCATGTTGAGTGTGATTAAGTAAATTTTCCATGTATTTGAGGTAATGATCGGTATATTGAGTATTAATAGTCCATAAATTATATATTTTATCATAGGGTATGGATTGGCCTTCGACATAGCTTACAGGATAGAGAAGTATGGGAATTTCGTCTTCCTCATAGCATTGAGATAGCTTAGATAAGGTTGAGTTAAGCACATTACGTGGGAGATCATCCGAATCGAGTACAATGATATGGATGCAATTAGTCAGATTAGACATATTCAAACCAAAATCTGAGACATTTACCATGATAATTGCCTTAAGAATGCCTTCTTTCTTTAGTGAGAAGAGGCGCCTTTCCCTCTTAAAGCCTGCTTTTTGATACTCCTTGTTGAGATCCTCACTGTCAATCATATCAGGCTCCAGATCCATGGCATTAAGCATAATGCCGCCGGATTTATATTCGTAAAAACTTTCTAACTCTAAGAGGTCTTCAGATTGCGTTTTAGCCAGTATCCATAATTCTGACAAATCCTGATGTCCAAAAGTCTTCGCAAAATGGAAATAAGCAAAAGGGTCAATGGAAGACCCCTTAGGCTTGCTTAACTCGCTTGTAAAGCCTCCAAAAACGCGGTTTGGAAACCTGTTGTCATGTCTGAAGTAACAGATAACAAAATTCATGTGGGCTGAATAGAGACAATAAAAATCATTTACATAACGCCCAATCTGGTCCAGCACAATAAGACCAGCCTTAAAGCTTGACCTGATGGCAGCGTGATGATGAAATAACCATGTATTTTCATAAAAACGGAGCATTGATATATGCCCGTGAATTATACCTTTGTCCTGATATGTGAAATGTCTTGCTATATTAGGATTCTGGGTATAAAGCTTCTCATAAGTCTCTTTAAACCTTTCTTTATTAGCATGTACAGCGGCATATTTTTCAGGATAGACAAAGCCTGTTTCAAAAAAGAACCTCCACAGGGCTTCTAAATCAACCTGCTTGCAGACATGAGATTTTTTATTAGTCGCCTGGTGCAGAAGACTTGAAAGTCTGACCTGCTCTTGAATGTCCATATCAAGAATGGCCATGCCACATTTTACATAAGTCTTGGCATCTATGGCATCTATGGCATATGCATTTCTATAAATAACCTGGGCCCTGCACCTGATCCTGAAATCGTTTGCAAATTCAATATGCAGTTCTGGAATAATCATCCCGGTCAAAAGCACAGAATGTTCGTAATATTCTTCTACTGAAAAACCATAGCCTGCCAGATCTTCGACCTCAAGGTTTATCATCTTTCGAGTAAGGGGATGTCTGAAGATGATATTTGGTGAAGGAGATAACTTGTATCTTGGGCTTCTGATTTCTTTTCGATTAAACCTGTGTATCTGCTTGTTTACAGGTTCTAACACAAAGGCCCTCGTTTTCTGGCCGTAGGTTTGCCTGATAATCTTGCATTCCCCCGAAAAGAGGATCTCCTGCCCATCTTTAAGGATTATAGTTACATTGGCTTCAGGATGAACCCACAAAAATGTTTGTGGTGGCACAGTTGATACTTCTACTCGGAGGGAAACAGCGCTAAAGTCCAGAAGAGACCCGTAAAATATTACACTGTTCTGAATAAATTCAACCTGTATACCCTCACATAAATGCCTTCTCACCCCTCGAGAACTAAGTTCACCACAAATTTCAGGAAGATCAAAACTTATTCTTTCCTCGTTTATACTTTTCAAGTCAGCCTGAACCAGAATCAGTTTCTGGCCGTCGTCGACTAAGAAATTTAGAAATTTATACGGACAAAGTTTCTGTGTAAGTTCTGATGTTTGAACCCAGAGACAGTCTAAGGTGTTTTCATGGCATGGCAGAGGCCTGGCTTTAAGAGACATAATATTGCCATATTTTATGTGTTTGAAATTTATAAGGATGGTGCCGTCTTGAAAGTTGATATAGTTCAGGATATTTATTAAATTTTTTCTGCTGATCTTCCTTTCTACTTTTAGTTGGTTGTCTGGATTGCTATTCTGAAATAGTTGAGCAAATTTTTGTATATTTTCCAATTTTCCCTTCAATTAGAATTTATAAAATATAAAAAAATTATGCAACACAGAATTATTTTATGATACTTATAGTGCAAAGTCAAGCTACTGACAAAAATTGTCATTGCCTCTCAAGAGGTTAATTTTTACGATAATCCGTAGGTTTATAATATTAGGAGGCTCTTGCAAAAGTATCAAATGTTCACCCTCCCCAACCCCTCCCATCCCCGGCCTCGCTCCGCGAAGCGGGGCGGGCAAGGGAGGGGCTTGATAATAAACCCTCTCCCCTTGTGGGAGAGGGCAAGGGTGAGGGGTAA
>JBGOWS010000056.1:0-11174 GCA_041478735.1 Thermodesulfovibrionia bacterium
CGTTAACAGTTATAAGTAACGACACATAATTAACGAATAACGAATAACAAGTAACAAATAACAAAAATGGAGTGGTTAATGGCAAAGGTTTGTATGATCGAAAAGGCGAAAAGAGAGCCAAAATTCAAGGTGAGGGCTCATAACAGGTGCAAGTTATGTGGAAGGCCCAGGGCCTATCTCCGCAAGTTCGGAATGTGCAGGCTATGTTTTAGAACGCTTGCGCTCGAGGGGAAGATACCCGGAGTAATAAAGGCAAGCTGGTAGTTTAGGAGGTATTAATGCTAACTGATCCAATTGCAGATATGCTTACAAGGATAAGGAATGCTATACGTATTAAAGCTGAGAAAATTGATATCCCTCTTTCTAAGATGAAGTTAGAGGTAGCAAAGATATTAAAAGAAGAGGGCTTTATAAGGGCATATAAAATATTAAAGGATAAAAAGCAGGGGATACTGAGAGTAATCCCGAAATATTTGGATAATGAGAGTGTTATCTCAGGATTGAAGAGAATAAGCAAACCAGGCCGAAGGGTCTACATAGGCAGTAATGGAATCCCGAGAGTAATGGGAGGTCTCGGTATCGCGATTATAACAACATCGAAAGGTATATTAAGTGATAAGGTTTGTCGCCGCGAGGGTGTTGGTGGAGAAATTATCTGCTATGTATGGTAGGGAGAATAATTAGAGATGTCAAGGATTGGTAAAAAACCGATAGAAATACTTGAAAATATTGTTGTGGAGATAGAGGCTGGAATAATAAAGGTTAAGGGACCAAAAGGAGACCTGAGTTGGAATTATCCAGATAGGATGAATGTTTCAGTTAAAGGCGGTAATATATTTATAGAGAGGTCAGGTGACTCAAAAGTTGAGAAGGCCCTTCATGGCCTTACAAGGAGCATTATCTCAAATATGGTTATAGGGGTTTCTCAGGGTTATCAGAAAGTTCTTGGGATAGTTGGTGTTGGTTACAAGGCCCAGGTAGTTGGTGATAAACTTATCCTGACCCTTGGATATTCCCATCCTGTTGAGTTTCAATTGCCAGAAGGAATTAAGGCATCAGTTGATACTAAGCAGACTCAGATTACGATAGCAGGGGTTGACAAACAACAACTCGGGCAGGTTGCTGGAAGCTTAAAAGCACTCAGGCTGCCAGATGCATATAAAGGTAAGGGTATTAGATACCTGGGCGAAAGGATTAAATTGAAGGTTGGCAAGGCAGGCAAGAAATAGCTGAATAATGCAGACATTGTTCAAAAATTTATTTAACTTGATGAATTTATTGAAATTATCTTTATTGGTTATATCCACTATAATTTTCCTAAAACCATCAGTTAAAGGTACACTAAGGTATCAAAAAATAAATTTTTTCACAACATCTGCATTATTTTGTATTATATTATTTTGACTAATGACTATTATTTTAGGAGGTTGTTTTGGCAGATAGCAGAAAAGAGGGGAGACAAAGACGCCATAAGCGGATCAGGAAAAAGGTATTGGGAAGTCCTGAGAGATCGAGATTATCTGTTTGTCGAAGTCTGAATCATATATATGCCCAAATTATAGACGACATTAAAGGGCACACTATTGCGACTGCATCAAGTCTCGATAAGGAGTTTAGAGACATTAAATCCCATAAAGGAAATGCAAATATGGCAAAACTGGTAGGTGAACTTTTAGCGAAAAGGGCTTTAGAGAAAGGGATAAAAAAGCTTGTTTTTGATAGGAGCGGATATCTTTATCATGGCAGTATAAAAGCATTGGCAGAGGCTGTTAGAGAAGCAGGACTAGACTTTTAGGAGGTTATGTGGGGAAGATTAATCCAGAGGGACTGAATCTAAAAGATAAGGTAGTACATATAAACAGAGTGGCAAAGGTGGTTAAAGGTGGAAGGCGGTTTTCCTTCACAGCCCTTGTTGTAGTTGGAGATAGTGAAGGAACTGTCGGCATAGGAAAAGGGAAGGCAACGGAAGTTCCCGAGGCAATAAGAAAGGCGATAGAACATGCAAAAAAAACCCTCTTAAAATTCCCGATTAAGGATGGGACGATACCCTACAGGGTTATAGGAAGGTTTGGCGCAGGTACAGTGGTTATAAACCCTGCAGTGAAAGGTACCGGTATTATTGCAGGGGGCGCTGTCAGGGCACTCTTAGAAGTAGCAGGGGTTCGCAATGTTGTTGCAAAATCTCTACGCAGTCATAATCCTTTTAATTCAGTGAAGGCGACTCTGGATGGTCTTGCAAGTCTTAAGGATCCTGCTTCTGTTATGAAGCTCAGAGGCAAGGTTGAAGAAGAGCCTCAGGAGGCATCATGAGGTTAGGAGATTTAAAGCCTGCTGAAGGAAGTAAAAAGGAGAATAAAAGAGTGGGCCGGGGTGTAGGCTCAGGGCATGGGAAGACTTCGTGCAAGGGGCATAAAGGACAAAAGGCTCGTTCAGGCCGCAAAAAAGGGCCGGGCTTTGAAGGTGGACAGACGCCTTTACAGAGGAGGCTTCCTAAGAGAGGCTTTAAAAACCGCTTTAAAATAGAGTATGCAATCATAAATCTTAAGGATGTTAACCGGATAGAAGGATTGGATATTATAACACCCGAGGTCCTTATGGAAAAAGGCATTATAAAGAGTTTAAAGGATGGAATCAAAGTCCTTGGCGAGGGTGAAATTCAGCGGCCATTTACTATAAAGGCAGATGCTTTCAGTAGTTCTGCTTTAGCCAAAATAGCTGCAGCAGGCGGCAAGGCAGAAATAATTTAAGAGATCAATCATATGGGTGTTCTCTCAAGCTTCCAGAATATATTTAAGATACCAGAGCTTAAAAGCAGGGTCTTTTTTACCTTAGCTCTCCTCGCTGTATACAGGATAGGTGCTCATATTCCTACCCCCGGTATTAACGGGGAAGAATTGAGCAAGTTTCTTGCTGAAAAAGGCGGGGCGCTTATGGGCTTTTTTGATATGTTTTCAGGAGGGGCTTTATCAAGGGTCACTATTTTTGCTCTCGGTATCATGCCTTATATAAGCGCATCTATTATTTTTCAGCTACTTACAGTTGTAATTCCAGCTATAGGCAAGCTCGCTAAAGAGGGAGAGGCGGGCAGAAAAAAGATTGTAAGGTATACAAGATATGCGACAGTAGTTATCAGTGCGATTCAGTCTTTTGGTATCGCAGCAGGCCTTGAAGGTATGGCAGGAGGGGCATTTGTACAAAATCCGGGTTGGTCATTCAGGATACTAACAATGATTACTCTCACCTCCGGGACAGCCTTTATTATGTGGCTCGGAGAACAGATTACTGAGAGGGGTATAGGTAATGGTATATCCCTTATAATATTTGCCGGAATTGTTGCACGGTTACCTCAAGCAGTAATAAGTACAATTAGATTAGTACAGGCAGGAGAGATATCTATATTCTTTATTATTTTCCTCATTGTGATGATGGTGGCTATTGTTGGTGCGATAATCTATATGGAGAGAGGACAGAGAAAGATTCCTGTGCAATATGCAAAGAGGGTTGTGGGCCGGAAGGTATACGGTGGCCAGTCAACGCATCTACCGTTAAAGGTAAATACCTCTGGGGTTATCCCTCCAATATTTGCATCCTCCATTATTATGTTCCCTGCAACAGTGGCTGGCTTTATAGCTGTACCGTGGGTACAGGCTATTGCCAAACAGTTTTCTCCAGGGTCAGTGCTTTATACTGTGCTTTACGTTGGAATGATCTTTTTCTTTGCCTATTTTTATACCGCTATTATTTTTAATCCTGTTGATATTGCAGATAATCTCAAGAAATATGGTGGTTTTATCCCTGGTATAAGACCTGGTCAGAAGACCTCAGAATACATTTACAAAGTGCTGTCAAGGTTGACATTTGTGGGTGGCATCTATCTTGCGATTGTATGCATTATTCCTGAGATTCTAATACAAAGATTTAATATACCTTTTTATTTTGGAGGAACTTCTCTGCTGATTGCAGTCGGTGTTGCACTTGATACCGTTTCCCAGGTAGAATCACACCTGGTTACTCGATCGTACGAGGGCTTTCTAAAAAAGGGTAGACTAAGGGGCAGGAGAGGATAAGATAATTTTAAAGTGCAAAATGCGAAATTCAAAATTCAAGATGCTAAATTCCCAGGTTCATGATTGTTTTGAAATCTCAAGAAGAGATAAAAAGGATAGCGCAGTCATGCGATATTGTTGCCAGGACACTTAATGCTGTCAAGGCTATAGTAAAACCTGGTATTACAACGGCGGAGATCGAGAGTTTTGCGGATGCCTATATAAGAGCAAAAAATGCGGTACCTGCATTTAAGGGGTACAGGGGATACCCTGCAAGTATATGCACATCCGTGAATAATGAGGTTATTCACGGGATACCATCTGATAGGGTATTGAAGGAAGGCGATATCCTGGGTGTAGACCTTGGTGTTTATAAGGATGGTTTTTACGGGGATGCTGCTTATACATTTCCTGTAGGGAAAATACGCCCAGAGGTAGAAAGGCTGCTTAAGGTGACAGAAGAATCTCTTTATATAGGGATAGAGAATGCAAGGGCAGGCAATAGGGTGTCCGATATCTCATATTCGATTCAGAGACATGTTGAGTCAAATGGTTTTTCTGTAGTAAGGGCATTTGTAGGCCATGGCGTAGGTAGTGAGTTACATGAGGAGCCTCAGGTTCCGAACTTTGGTCCCCCCGGCCGTGGCCCAAGACTTAGGCCGGGTATGACGTTAGCGATAGAACCCATGGTTAATGAGGGGGGATATGAGGTTTTAATACTCGATGACGGGTGGACAGCTGTAACCACAGACGGTAAACTATCAGCTCATTTTGAGCATACCGTTCTTGTTACATTGAATGAACCAAGAATCTTGACTAAAATCATTTAAAAAGATTATATTAACTATCTTATGCCAAAAGAAGAAAATATAGAAGTAGAGGGCACAGTTATAGAAACCCTGCCTAACGCAATGTTTAAAGTTAAGCTTGAAAATGGCCAGGTTGTACTTGCCTATGTATCCGGAAAAATGAGGATGCATTTTATTAAGATTTTGCCCGGCGATAAGGTTACGGTGGAACTTTCACCCTATGACCTTACCAAGGGAAGAATAATGTATAGATTTAAATGAAAAGTGAAAAGGGGTTAATATGAAAGTTCGTTCTTCGGTGAAACCTATATGTGCTAAATGCAAGGTTGTAAAGAGGAAAGGTGTTGTAAGGGTTATATGTGATAATCCGAGGCATAAACAGAGACAGGGGTGAGGAGAATATATGGCTAGAATTGCTGGAGTTGATTTACCAAAAAACGAGCGCATGGAGGCGGGTTTGACAAGGATTTTTGGTATAGGAATGTCTCTTTCACGGAAAATATTATCTGAAACAAATATCAACCCTGATACAAGGGTGAAAGACCTTACATCTGAAGAGATTGTAAAAATAAGAACCGTGATAGAGAACGATTACAAGGTCGAGGGTGATCTTCGGCGTGACATATCTATGAATATAAAAAGACTTATAGACATTGGAAGTTACAGAGGGCTGAGGCACCGTTTAGGACTTCCTGTAAGAGGGCAGAGAACAAAAACCAATGCAAGAACCCGTAAGGGACCAAGAAAAGCTGTTATGGGTAAAAAGAAAGAGGCGTAGCGAAATGGCTCAAAGAAAGAAAGGCGTCAAAAAAGAGAGAAAAAATATTAGTTATGGAGCAGCACATATCCAGGCTACTTTTAACAATACGATAGTGACTATAACTGATCCAAATGGTAACGTAGTCACCTGGGCTAGTGCGGGCAACTTAGGGTTTAAAGGCTCAAGGAAAGGGACTCCTTACGCTGCACAGATAGCGGCTGCATCAGCAGCAAAAAAGGCAATGGATTTTGGTATGAAACAGGTTGATATTTTTGTAAAGGGGCCAGGTTCGGGAAGGGAATCTGCTATCAGGGCACTACAAGCAGCAGGTCTGGAGATTAATCTTATAAAGGATGTAACTCCTGTCCCTCACAATGGGTGTAAGCCTCCAAAAAGGAGGAGGGTATAACGTGGCAAGGTATAGAGGAGCGTTATGCAGAATTTGCCGTAGAGAAGGGGAAAAGCTTTTTCTTAAAGGTGATAGATGTTATACGGAGAAATGTGCTGTTGAGAGGAGAAAATATCCTCCCGGACAGCATGGCCAGGGTTTTAAAAAATTATCTGACTACGGCATTCAACTCAGAGAAAAACAGAAGGTCAGGAAGATATATGGGCTTCTTGAGAGACAGTTCAGAAGGTATTTCTATGAAGCTGAGAGACGGAAAGGCATTACTGGAGAAAGACTCCTTCAACTTGTTGAGAGCCGTCTTGATAATACTGTATACCGTATGGGGTTCGCACCCAACAGGGTGAGGGCAAGACAACTTATTAGTCATGGCCACATTGTTGTAAACGGTAAAAAAATAAATCTTCCTTCATATCAGGTTAGGGAAGGAGATTCGGTGAGCGTAAAGGATTCAAGCAGGGATATACCCGAGATAATAGACAGCCTCTCAAAGGTTGAGCATAGGGGGATACCTGCTTGGGTTGAGGTCGACAGTGTAAACCATACAGGCAAGGTTTTGCGTATTCCATCGCGTGATGAAATACAACTTCCTGTACAGGAACAACTAATAGTCGAATTATATTCTAAGTAAGTAAGAAGTAAGAAGTAAAATTGTAACTTCCTGCTTCCCGTATTTAACTTGTTTGACTTGTTAGTAATAACTTAATAAAGGGCATAGGAGGCCTTATGGATCTAAAGAAAATAGGCTTTCAGCTACCTGACAAGATCAGGTTTGATGAAGAGACTCTGACCAATACGTACGGTAAACTTATAGCTGAGCCTTTAGAACGTGGTTTTGGTACCACGATAGGAAATGTACTAAGGAGGGTTTTGCTTTCCTCAATTGAGGGTGCAGCAGTAATTGCAGTCAAGATACCGGGTGCCCCTCACGAGTTTTCTGTAATAAAAGGTGTTAAGGAAGATGTTGTTGACATAATACTGAACATAAAGAAACTCAGGTTAAAGTTGTATTCTGGTGCAAAGAAGATTGTAACGATAAAGGCAAATGGTCCTAAAAGTGTGACAGGCTCTGAGATTCAAAGTGATGCATCTTTTGAGGTTCTTAACCCTGAACAGGTTATTGCAACCTTAGATAAGGATGCCACATTTGAGGCTGAGCTGTATATTAAGAAAGGTAAAGGATATGTGCCTGCTGAATTAAATAAAGAGGAAGACCTTCCTGTGGGGATGATCGCAGTTGATTCTGTTTTTACCCCTATAAAAAAGGTTAACTTTACTGTTGAAAAGACAAGGGTTGGAAGGGCAACAGATTATGACAGACTCGTAATGGAGATATGTACCGATGGTAGCATAACACCTGAAAAGGTGATTTCACAGGCTGCATCTATTATAATTAAACATATGGAACTGTTCATATTAGAGGGAGAAGTGGAAGAAGAGGAGGAAATTCCTGTAGAGGAAGCTAATTTAGTCTATTCAACTAGTGAAGACCCTGTATTTAATAGTAATCTTCTTAAAAGTGTTGAGGATCTGGAGCTTTCTGTAAGATCAAATAACTGTCTGAAGAATGCAAGCATAAAGACCATTGCCGACCTTGTGCAAAATACAGAACAGGAAATGCTAAGGACAAAGAACTTTGGACGCAAGTCGCTTAATGAAATAAAAGAAATACTGCATGGGATGGGGCTTCGCCTTGGCATGAGAGTTGACTTTGATACTCTCAACAGGGAGATAGCTTTACGAAGCGGAGGTATTGAGCAAGATGCGACACAGAGTTGATGGCAGATTATTCGGAAGAACCGCAAATCAGAGGAAGGCGCTTTTAAGGGGGCTGGTAGCATCACTATTTGAGCATGAGAGGATAGAAACTACAGTTGCGAAAGCTAAAGAGGTAAGGAGGGTTGCAGAAAGGATAATAACTCTCGGTATCAAAGGGGATTTACATTCAAAAAGACTTGCCCTTTCATATCTCCCTAACAGGACTGTCATGTCAAAACTTTTCAGTGAAATAGCCCCGAGGCTTTCAGGGCGAAATGGTGGCTACCTAAGGATTATACAGACAAGAAACAGAATCAAGGACTCCTCACCAATGGCTGTGATTGAATTTGTTGATTACGAGGATTTAAGGAAATCCAAGCAGGCAAAATCTTAGAAAAACAAGCAGTGAAGTTTACCTCATAGCTTCAAACTGGTAAAATCTGCGTCAAGTATCAAAGATAGCTTGAGATATAAGCCTCAAACCTCAAACGCATCTTTGATATGTTCAATCTCCTTCTTCCCATTATCCATGCAAAAAATGCTGAGAACATCAAACCTTACAGGATATTCTTTCCCTTTGCTTTTCAGATAGAGTAAAGCTAAATTTTTCAATTTTTGCCTTTTCTTTTTGTTTACAGCTTCGAAAGGATAGCCAAAGGAAACATCTGTCCTTGTTTTTACTTCAATAAATACTACGGTGTTACCGTCTTTTGCAATAATATCAATTTCACCAACAAAAGTTTTGTAGTTTCGCGTAATTATCCCGTAGCCTTTTTCTTTTAAAAATCTGACCGCAAGGTCTTCGCCTTCAGTACCAAGAGCGTTCATCTCCTTCAAGCCTCCTGAGGAGCTTTGGTATCCCCTCGATGTCGTTTATATCCTTCTGACATAGCAGTTTTAAAATCTCCCTGAATGAAGAAAATTCTTCCCAGTGTCCTTTGAGATTCTTGGATAGGGTTTTGTTAAGGTTATTTCCATTCTTGTCCCAGTCAAGAAGGATAATAACCCTGTGGAATCTTTCTTCAATGTCAGTACAAAATTCGTAGATGCTCTTACCCCTGTGGAGTGTAATGATCTCGCCGGCGAGTCCGAGCCTCCGCAAAGCAGATGCATCTTTTTTACCTTCTACAATAACCGGGATACTTTTGTTTATCTCATATAAGGCTTCAATGACTAACCTCAGTCGTTCAGCCCTCTCAATATCACGCAGCGAAGGTACATTCCTTTGTAAGTTTATCATATCTAATTGAAGATTCCCTGCGGCAAGACCGCGGAGAATCTTAATGTAAGGAATTTTTTTTTATTATATACGCTCGCTAACCCCGTGGCAAGACCACGGGGAATACGCTCGCTATCCATTTACAATACAGGATTGAATTGGAAATTTCAAATCCTTCGTAAAAGAATTTGCTATTGCAAATATAAAGCAAATGCGGGTTTTCAGCCCTCGGGGTCTTTATTTGTACATCGCCTGCTGAGTTGACATTCAGCAAAATTTCGTATATGTTAAATTAATGGCAGCTAAATTAGGTCAACTCCTAATAGCCTCTAACATTATCTCAGAAGATCAGTTAAAGGAAGCCCTTACACTACAGAGGAGAGAAGGGGGGAGGCTGGGGACGAACCTTGTGAAATTAGGTCATATAACAGAGGAAAAACTTGTCACATTTCTCAGCAGGCAGTATAGTGTTCCTTCTGTAACCCTGTCTGATTTCAAGGTTGACCCATCAGTTTTAAAGCTTGTACCTGTTGATATAGCCGGGAAATATCTTATAATGCCTGTTGCGCGGGTTGGCGCTACCTTAACGATTGCAATGGCTGATCCAGCCAATGTATTTGCAATAGATGATGTTAAGTTTATGACAGGATATAATGTTGAGGTTGTTGTGTCGAGCGAATCCTCAATCTTAGATGCCATATCCAGACATTATGCAGGTCAGGGTGATGCGCTTATTGCAGCAAAAAAGTCGGCAGCAGCACAAGCAGTTCAGGCCAAGGATTATACACTCGCGGATGATGACTTAAGAGATGAAGGAACAATGTCTTCATTTGATGATAGTCTCATGGTCGATGTTGATGAATTCGATAGGGTAGTGGACAAGGCCCTCGACGATGTTGAAGTGGTAGAAGAAAAAGAAGAAGAAACTGTAAGGGAAGTTGAACAACCGATAGTCAAGCTTGTTAACGGTATCCTTGTAAATGCGATAAAGGAAAGGGCAAGCGATGTCCATATAGAGCCATACGAGAACTCCTTGAGGGTAAGGCAAAAGGTTGACGGCGTGATATATACAGTTATGAACCTGCCGGTAAAAATAAAGGCTGCTGTAACCTCGAGACTCAAGATAATGGCAAACCTTGATATTGCAGAGAGGAGACTCCCGCAGGATGGAAGGATTAAACTGAAACTCGGCAAAAAAAGGGATATAGATTTCCGTGTTTCGACTGTTCCTTGCCTTTTTGGTGAGAAGATTGTTTTGAGGCTCCTCGATAAATCAAACCTTCAGGTGGACCTTACAAAGCTTGGATTCGAGGAAGAGGCATTAAAAAAGTTCTTGGATGCACTCAAAAAACCATACGGCATGATCCTCGTTACAGGGCCTACCGGTAGTGGCAAGACCACTACCCTCTATTCTGCATTGAATTACCTCAATAAGGTGGGTGTTAATATATCAACTGCTGAGGATCCTGTTGAGTATAATTTTTTGGGTATAAACCAGGTACATGTGAAGGAAGACATAGGACTGACATTTGCAGCAGCATTAAGATCTTTTTTAAGACAGGATCCTGATATCATACTGGTTGGAGAAATTCGTGACTTTGAGACAGCTGAAATTGCAGTTAAGGCAGCCCTAACAGGCCATCTTGTCCTGAGCACCCTGCACACAAATGACGCATCCGCAACTATAAGCAGGTTGTTGAATATGGGCATCGAGCCTTTTCTCGTAGCGGCGTCGGTTATCATTATTGCTGCCCAGAGGCTTGCCAGGAAGATATGCACAGATTGCAAGAAAGAGGAAAAGGTTCCTGTCCCTGCCCTTATAAGTTTAGGTTTCCCGGAAGAAGAGGCAAAGACCGTAAAATGTTACAAAGGCAAGGGTTGTCCTGTATGCAATGGTTCCGGATATAAGGGAAGGATAGCTCTTTATGAAGTTATGCTTCTCAAAGAGGAAATTAAGGAGATGATTCTTGAAGGTGCATCAGCAGATGAGTTAAAAAAGACTGCAGTTAGACTCGGCATGAAGACCTTAAGGATGAGCGGCCTGGCTAAAATTAAAGAAGGTATTACCTCTATAGAAGAGGTGATGAGAGTCACCTTCGGTGACTAAACGGTTGGAGAATTATGGCAGCTAAATTAGGTCAACTCCTAATAGCCTCTAACATTATCTCAGAAGATC
>JBGOWS010000053.1:0-11309 GCA_041478735.1 Thermodesulfovibrionia bacterium
GCTTTTTCAATAGTCTTATATATCTCATCTATTCTTGTTCCTGTATTCCATATAATCCTTGTTTTCTGAGGGAGTACTGAGAAAAATTCCTTTGCATATTTAAATTCCTCTTCTGATGCAGGCCCGAGAGTAATCACAATTTCTTTGATATATTTGATTTCTTTTAGTTCTCTTACAATTCCTTTCAGAGCATCTCCTTCAAGCTCGCTGTAAAGAGATGGCAGTACAAGGGCAATCGGCCTTTCCTGTGCATACCATGTTAGCTCTGCTTCAATCTTTTCAAGGTTAACCCTCCCAAGCCTGTGAAAGGTTGCTACTACACCTGTTTGATAAAAGTCTGCCATACAACACCTCCTGTCTTTAAGACCTTTTCTATATTACATTTTTAAAACGTAATACCTTAACCACACATATACAGTTGAAATAAACACAGTCATGATCGTAATCGGTATCCCATATGCCATAAATTTCATGAAGGATATCCTATTGCCAGCCTTTTCAGATATACCTACAACTATGACATTGGCAGACGCACCAATAGCAGAACCGTTCCCGCCCAAGTCATGCACCCAGTGCTAATGACCACCAGACCGGCATAAGGTCAGGGTGCTGTAGCAGTTTAATCCCTGAAAGATCGGGCCAAAGCTGCCGTGCCATGTCGATAACCAATGGATTCATGGTGGCAACATAAGGGATGTTATCCACAATTGCCGATGCAAAGGCTGAAAACCACATGAGTACCATTGAAGTCGCAAACAGGTTACCCTCGGTCAAATCAAGCATCTGCAGGGACATCCATTTTATCAGACCGACTTTCACAACACCGCCGACGATTATGAAAAGTCCTATAAAGAAGAAAATAGTAGGCCATTCGACCTCGGCAAGAATGTGATGAGGCTCATGAGTTTTTGAAAGCAGGAGCAAAAGTCCTGCTCCAAAGAGTGCGATCGTGGCCGGCTGTAAATGAAGTACACCGTGCAAGACAAATCCTGTCAAAACAAGTGCAAGGACAAATAGAGATTTTTTCAACATAACGGGGTCTTTAATTGCTTCATGTTCGTCCATAGACATTATCCTTTTTTTCAATTCCTCTCTCGTCTTGAGTTTCCTTCCCCAGATGAATTTGTTAGTTAAGATGTAAAAAACCATCATGACAATAACAACAGGAGTGAGGTGATAAACAAAATCCATAAAACTCAGTTGTGCCCTTGAAGCTATCATGATGTTCGGCGGATCACCTATCAGGGTTGCCGTTCCACCAATATTTGACGAGAGTGCACACGAAATCAGATAAGGTATCGGATCAACCTCAAGCGCATCCGCTATGAAAATGGTAACAGGCGTTATTAGCAAGACGGTTGTCACATTGTCAAGTAACGCGCTCAAGACTGCGGTTACGACAGCAAAGATGGCCATAATCCGGAATGGTTCTCCCTTACCCAACTTCGCACTCTTAATTGCAATATACTCAAATATCCCCGTCGGCCTCATGAGATTGATGATTACCATCATGGATATGAGAAGGAATATGACGTTCCAGTCAACGCCAAACTCTTCAACATGGAATGCCTCATGCTGTTCGAGAATTTTCAGGACGATCATCAAGCCGGCAGCAAAGATAGCAACGATGGTCTTGTGCACTTTTTCAGAAACAATCACTGCATACGCTGCGATGAATATTGCGGTAGCCGTCCAGAATGCCGCATCCATCACAAAGGGTTGCGAAGCGGTGACCGTTTCATGTGTCATTCTTAACCTCCTGTATTTTCGTTCATCATCGCCTTTGTAATGAAATAAAACACATCTCTCTCATAGAGCATGCCTGCTATCCTATTTTCCTTATTCAAAACAGGAACCCTTTTTACATTGTTCTTGAGCATGTGATCTATGCACTCCATTATGGTTGAATCTTCCTTCACAGTAATGACATTTCGTGTCATAAATTCTTTTACCTTTTTGCCAGCTAATTTCTTTGCAAATGTCTCAACCATCCCGTCCCATGCAAAATTACCAAGTTCCATTAAATACATATAAGAAGGATAGACAGCCTTGAGAATATCTCCTATGGAGAGTATCCCTATGAGCTTTCTGGATTCATCAAGCACTGGCAGTGCCTTAACGCCTATCTTTTCTTCTCCTCTCCGCGCTATCCTGAGGAGCTTTGCTGCTTCCTTCAGGTTATCTTCAGGATTTAAATATTCCTGTATTGGTATCATCAAATCCTTTGCCTTCATGGTTCCTCCAAATGGTACGAATCATCATGTGATTCGTTATGAACTTTGATTCACTCATTCTAAATTTCAGTAATAACTTAAAACTTTCATTCCCTCAGCGGCAGCAGCTTTGCAAAGGTTCCCGTCAACCGAAGAGAATGCAATAGTGATATCTTTTTGCTCTTTTTGTATAAGTTTAGCAGCAGACAGGTGAATGGCATCAAAGCGCCTCAAATTATATTTTTTCACAAAAAGGCCTGCCTCACGCTCATCAAAATCAACTATTGCGAAATTGAGCCAATCCTGTGAAAATCTTTTAACAATAAAATCGTATTTGCTTTTTGGTAAATCATTTTGTTTGAACCTTAATTCAAGTGCGGATATCATTTCAGTGTATGCCACGCGACATGTTGCCACTATTTCGGCCTCTTTTATCCATTCTCTGACAACATCAGAATAATTTTCCTCCATATACAACTTTACGAGACTGCTTGTACCAAGATATAAAATCATCTGCGTTCTTCTAAGATGGTCTCTGAAAGAGGCTTGCCTTTAATCTTGACTCCCTCCAGTCCTTTAGGTTTTCCCCCAGCCCAGTGAGCCTTGCCCGATACTATCAGAGACCTTACTACTCTCCTTTCCTTTGATATTGGGATAATCATTGCTACTTCTCTTCCGTGCTCAGTTATGATGACCTGTTCACCTTTGTAAACCTTGTCTATATAACTGCTTAATTTTGCCTTGAGCTCCTTGATGCCGACTGAAGTCATAATTGAACTCCTTTACAAATTATTATTGGTTACAATATAATATTTTTGTAGTTACTTTGTCAAGATTGTGATAACTATTACACCCTGCGGTCTCTGCCGCAGTTCCGATGTACTTAGCACTATTGGAGAAAAAGACATTGAATAACTCAGGCTGTTTGAATTTTGACTTTGACGCCCTGCGGTCTCTGCCGCAGGGTTCTTCACTATCGTCAGAAATTATTGGTGAGGCAAGTGATGTCGGGAAATGGCTTGCTCAAAAAGCGATAGAAATTCGGAAAGATAAACATTACAATAAACCGATATCTTTAATATCAGGTGGTGAAACAACTGTTACCGTGAGAGGCAATGGTCTTGGTGGCAGGAATACGGAACTTGCTCTTGCATTTGCTATTGAAATTGAAGGTGTTAGCGGTATAACTTTACTTTCTGCTGGTACTGATGGTACAGACGGGCCTACAGATGCAGCAGGGGCTATTGTGGATGGAAATACTGTTTTAAAGGCAAGAACAGTTGGCATTGATCCATTGGAATATCTATGGAATAATGACTCCTATAATTTCTTCAGGCAACTGGACAACCTCTTTATCACTGGGCCGACAAGCACTAATGTAATGGATATACAAATAATGGTGATAGAGTGAAGAGACTTATCATTTTTACGGATCTCGACGGCACAATCTTAGATTATTCCACATATTCTTTTGAGGCTGCTTTACCATCTTTTCAACTGCTCATAGAAAGAGAAATCCCTCTTATTATTTGTTCAAGTAAGACAAAGAAGGAAATAGAGTATTACAGGAGAAAACTTGGTAATGATCATCCCTTCATATCCGAGAACGGTGGAGGGATATTTATACCAGAGAGTTATTTCAGTTTTGAGATTACAGATTGCGGATTTAAAATCGAAGAAATGGATAATTATCATCTCATCAGACTCGGTGGTAAATATTCTGATTTGAGAAAAGCAATCACAGAATTAAGAGAAGAGGGTTTTCAATTGAGGGGCTTTGGTGATATGACCATTGAAGAAACAGCTGCTCTTACACGGTTATCTCTTGATGAAGCAGCAATGGCAAAAGAGAGAGATTTCGATGAGCCTTTTATTTTTTCCAGAAGTGAGGAAGAAACAGAGAAACTGATTCAATCGATTCAGCAAAAGGGGTTTAATTTCACTCAGGGAAGATTTTTTCATATTCTTGGTAATAGTGATAAAGGAAAGGCAGTTTCCATCCTAATTGATTTATACAGAAGAAGATTCGGTGAGATTATAACTATTGCAATTGGTGACAGCCCGAATGACTTACCAATGCTTGAAAGGGTCGATTATCCTATAGTCGTTCAAAAACCGGATGGAAGTTTTGAGGAGCGCATAAATATCCCTAACCTTGTAAAGTCAGAGGGGATTGGACCGGAAGGGTGGAATAAGGCCGTCATGGAACTGATAGAAAAATATGGGTAACTCAAAGATAGGTAAGTCACTGGTTTTACCAGTGAGCCTATAAAGGTTTGACCTTGCAGAATTAAGTAAAATATTCCTCCTGGTGGCTTGACGGTAAAAAACACCAGGAGGAATAAATGAGTGATTACAGAAGTTTATCACACTCTCAATATGATTGTAAGTATCACGTAGTGTTTGTTCCGAAGCGCAGGAAAAGGGTACTATATGGAAAGATTAGGTGATGACTTAACTATGTGTCCGGGAAATCGGGGGAAGATCTTTTTCAGAAATGGAGTTCAAACCACAAACTCACATTTTCCATTTCCTGTGTAAGTTGCGCCGATCTTCATTTTTTAAACTTTATTTTTAAAAAATATAACGCTGAGGGGTGGTAAGGTCAAAGAAAGAGAATGGTATTTTCCATAAACCGGAGTTGGAGATGCCTCAACTCCTCCAGAGTTTCCCTGATCACTCCCACAATATATTTTTGCATCACTGTTTAAAACCTCTTTCCAGAAACCTCCTCTGGGAACTCCAACCCTGTAGTTATACCTTGGAACGGGTGTGAAGTTGCAGACAACGAGGATAATTTCATCGGTACTTTTTCCCTTTCTTGTAAAGCTTATAATGCTCTGCTCCCAGTTATAGAAGTCTATCCACTCAAAACCTTCAGCGCTGAAATCCAGTTCATACAAAGCCGGATTTGTCTTATAGAAATGATTCAAGTCTTTGGTCCATTTTTGTACTCCTTGATGGAAGGGATACTGAAGGGTATGCCATTCCAGGCTCTCGTCATGATTCCATTCTTTCCACTGAGCAATTTCTCCTCCCATGAAGAGGAGTTTTTTCCCCGGATGTCCGTACATGTATCCAAACAGAAGCCTTAAATTTGCATATTTCTGCCATTCATCTCCGGACATCTTTCCATAAAGAGAGCCTTTTCCATGAACCACCTCATCGTGGGATAGGGGAAGTAAAAAGTTTTCGGTAAATGCATACCATATACTAAAGGTAAGTTGGTTATGATGATACTTTCTAAAAATAGGGTCGTTTGAGAAGTAATCCAGTGTGTCGTGCATCCATCCCATATTCCATTTCATTCCGAAACCCAGCCCGCCTACATACGGCGGCCTTGAAACCATAGGCCAGGCTGTTGATTCCTCGGCTATTGTTTGAACATCAGGATAGTTTTGATAAACCGCCTCGTTAAACCTCTTTAAAAAGGTTATCGCTTCTATGTTTTCCTTCCCTCCATACTCATTGGGGATCCACTCCCCATCCTTCCTGCCATAGTCAAGATAAAGCATTGATGCCACTGCATCCACTCTGAGACCATCAACATGGTATTTCTCAAGCCAGAAAATAGCACTGCTTATGAGAAAGTTCCTCACTTCGTATCTTCCACAATTAAAGATGTAGCTTTTCCAATCTGGATGGAACCCCTTTTTTGATTCAGCATGTTCATAGATATGTGTGCCGTCAAAATAGACAAGACCGTGTTCGTCACTTGGAAAATGAGAAGGCACCCAGTCAAGAATAACACCGATCCCATTCTGGTGCAGACAATCAATGAGGTACATGAAATCCTGAGGAGTCCCGTATCTGCTTGTGGGTGCAAAATACCCTACCGTCTGATAACCCCAGGAGCCATAAAATGGATGTTCCATTACCGGCAGAAATTCTACATGAGTAAACCCCATATCTTTTACGTAATCTGCAAGATAATGAGCTATCTCCCTGTAAGTAAGGAATCTGTTCTCTTCTTCAGGAACTCTCCTCCACGAGCCAAGATGTACTTCGTATATGGATATGGGAGCATTCCGTGCATTAGATGCATGCCTGTTTTTCATCCATTCGTTGTCTTTCCACTCATAGCTTAAATCCCAAACAACAGAAGCTGTCCTGGGAGGAGCCTGCCAATAAAATGCAAAGGGGTCTCCTTTATCAACTTTATAATTATTGTGCCGTGAAACAATATGGTATTTATAAATAGTTTCATTACCGACATTTGGAATAAAACCCTCCCAAATACCTGAACCGTCTTCCCTGACTTTTAAGGGATGAGATTTTTTATTCCAGCCATTAAAATCACCAATAACGAATACCTTTTCTGCGCTGGGAGCCCACACTGAAAATAGTGTTCCTTGTATTCCATCTATGGTCATGGGGTGAGAGCCGAGTTTATCGTAAAGATTAAAATGACTTCCCTCCTTAAAGAGATATATATCGTGATCAGTAAAAAGGCTTGCGCTATGTATAGTATTTTCTATTTTTTTTCTTGTTTTCTTTGACATGTTAACACTCCTACAGTGCTTAATGAGTTATTAGGGAATAATTTTTATAGAAATTTAACGGTATTTAGAAGAGATTATAACAAAAAATTGGCTTCCTAGCAAATTGGCTACCATATTGGATTTAATTGGCCGAACTCAGTCACATAGAGTAATTTATAATCAATGATCTCTATCCCACCTCTTAAAAACAATAAATTACCAGCGCACAAGAAAAATAGTGGAGATTGTTTTTTAGATGAAAGCAAAGTCACTTAGGCATTATATTTTGTGGTACACTTATTAAGCTTGAATAAAAAATTGCAGAATACGTTGATTTATATAGGGATAATTTTAATTGTATTCTATTCGGTTATTTTAGTCATGATGTATTTCAAGCAGGATAGTATGCTTTATTTTCCCGAAAAAGAGATATGGCAGTCTCCAAGAGATGTAAACCTTGAATATGAGGAAATCTATTTTAAAACAAAAGACGGTATTACCATTTCAGGATGGTACATCCCTTCAGAAAATGAAAAGGGAATAATTCTTTTTTGTCATGGGAATGCGGGAAATATTTCACACAGATTAGACTCTCTAAAGATTTTAAACAGTCTGAATCTCAGCGTTCTGATTTTCGATTACAGAGGTTACGGAAAGAGTGAAGGAAAACCGAATGAGATAGGGACATATCTTGATGCTGAGGCTGCATGGGATTATCTGGTAAATTTTAAAGAGAAATCTCCTGAAAGAATTATATTATTTGGTCGTTCGCTGGGAGCTGCGATAGCAGCAGAAGTTGCGTTAAGGAAAAATCCTGCAGGTTTGATTATAGAATCGAGCTTCTCATCAGTGCCGGACATCGGAGCAGACTTTTATCCATGGCTCCCTGTGAAACTTATATCAAAATTCAAGTATTCAACAATAGACAAGGTGGGTTTAATTAAATGCCCCAAACTGATTATCCATAGCCCTGAAGATGAGATAATCCCCTTTAAGCATGGCAAATCCCTTTTCGAAAAAGCTTCTCCACCTAAGGATTTTCTGGAAATCAAAGGTGGACATAATGAGGGATTTCTTATCTCTGGCAGTGCTTATAGGGAGGGATTGAAAAGATTTTTAGATAAATGTCTTGATTATTGAGGTTGTTAGACGACAGTTAAGATACAAATGATTATTTAAACAATTATTTGCTAATGACAAGACCTATTGCACTACTCAAATCCCTGCATTAATCTATAAAATCTTCGACTTGTGGGAAGTCCCAATCTTTCAGCAATTTCTTCTTTGGGTTCTCTTCCAAGCTGCTGTATCAATTCCATAGAAGCCCTGGCAACCTTGTTATAAAATTCCATCATATACACAGGAACTCTGATAGTTTTTGTCTGATCAGTAAGTTAGTCCTCTATTTTCAGAGGAATATAACATTTAGAGGGCTTGAAAAGGTACAGCCTTTGGTTCATGACTTTACCTTATACCAAAGAAACAAGGGCGTTAAGGGAGAACCCTTACGCCCCAAATGTCCGAGAATCTAATGCTTACTTGATTGCTATCATAAATTCTGCTTCACACGCTGGGTTAATGACGACGCAAAACGGCCTGTCCGAGCAGACTATCCCTTTGGTTTTTTTATCGAAGCGTTTATTCGCCGCTTATCCCTTCGCCTAAGATAACAATTTCCACCCTACGATTTTGCTGTCGTCCAGTCGCGGTTGTGTTGCTTGCTACAGGACGACTTTCACCATAGCCTTTAGCTGTGATGCGGTTCTCGCTGATACCCTTCGATATTAGGGCTGCCCTTACGGCATCAGCTCGGCGCTGAGAGAGACCCAAATTATATGTCTCACTACCGACACTATCGGTATGACCTTCTATTAGTACATTGCGATTTTGATATTTCTCCAAAAATTTAACAAGTTTATCAATTGTATTTACGGCGCCAGGCATCAGAACATCCTTTCCAGTCCCAAACAGTATATCTCATAGCGTGAGAACTATCCCTCGTTCCGTTTGCTTGGCCTTTAGTTCTTCCAGCTCACTTTCTAGTTGCTTCCTCTTTGCTATAGCCTCCTCAGATTGCAAACGGGCTATCTCAGACTCTTGCGCTTTAGCCTCAGCTTCTTTTCTTGCTTGTTCAAGCTCTAATGCCCTTGCCTCAGCCTCGCTCCTTGCCCGTTCAAGCTCACGTTCACGGGCTTCCAATAAAATCTTATCTCTTTCTTTGATGAGACGTTCTCTTTCATTTTCAGCCATTTTTCGCTCTGCTATCGCCACTGCGAGTTGGGCCTGTCTTTCCGCCAAGTAGGCTAAGTGTTCCATCTCTTTGACGTCCTTGACTTGTTCGGCTTTTTGTAACGACTGAGCAGCTTCATGCATGGCAACTGGTGCATTAGCGGAAATATCAGGGTTAGCCTGGGCTTGCGAATAAGCTGCACGAGCACGCTCCAATGCCACATTCTTTTCCTTTTCTTGAACAGTGGCACACCCTATTGTAAATAAAATTACTGAAATAATAACCGACAATCCCGTTTTCATTAATTGAGAATTACGATGGATTTTTTCCATAATCTATTCCCCCTATATCTTGTTATCGTTATTTAAGCTTTTCTGTCCGTTCAATCTCACGGCGCAGTGTGTCGATACTGTCACGCATTTCTTGTGCGAGCTTTTTTGCCTTCTCTGAACGTGACTTTGCTTCAGCAAGATTAGCGTTTATTAAGGCTTCGTCAACCAGTCTATGGGCCTTCTCAAATTCCTCTTCATTTATAGCTGCTTTGGCCTCTTTTAATTTATCTTCGGCAAGCTTCAATTCAAGAGGTGCAGAGATGGTAGCATTACTTTCACGTGCCACATCGATAGCCTTTTCCGCTGTCGAGATTTTCTCAACCGGCGCTACCCCTTTCGAGGCACAACTACCTACTAATAGACCGCAAAAAAATACTAGCACAATTATTACCTCTACCGAAAATCTCATTTTTCCTTCCATTTGATTTTCCTTTCTTTAGATAGATTTAAAAAAGGATTAAGTGACCTTTTATTGTTTTTATAACAAAATATATTTCACTTGTCAATTTAAAAAAGTTAATTAATAAAATATTTAATTTAAATTAAGACAAAGAGGAAAATCATTTATTGATTTCTGGTTGAAATGTTGCATCGCGGGACGAGATTTAAAAATCACACTTACAGGAAGGAATTGTTAGCCGTGAAAAATATCGTGATTCTCAAGTTCACCTGCAAGTTCTCTGGTCAGGCACACGATGAGAAATGAGGATTACCATTTGTAACAATGTGTCTCTCTGGGAATTCCGTTACCTAATAACATTATGGAAAGTGTCCCGATGTTTCTCTATTAACAATGCAATAGTGGTATTTCTCAAGCAGTTAGACTGTAAACTTTAAAATATCGACTTTAACAACATTATTGTTGTATAACATTTTTGTTGTCGAATAATTTAGAAAGGAACTGTTATGAAAAAGAGATATAAAAATGTCTACCAGTTTAAGATTACGCTGAAGCATATCAAGCCCCCTATCTGGAGGCGTGTGCAGGTTCCGGAAACCTATACCTTCTGGGATCTGCATGTCGCCATTCAGGATGCCATGGGGTGGACTGATTCTCACCTGCATGAGTTTGCAATTATTAATCCTTCAACCGGCAGAAAGGCAGTGATTGGAATTCCGGATGAAGAATTTGATTTTGATATGGGACGGACAACTTTCCCGGATACGAAACAGAAGGTCTCAAAATGGTTCTCTGAACAGAACAGTAAAACTGAATACATATATGATTTCGGAGACAATTGGGAGCATACGGTAAAACTGGAAAAAATCCTGCCGAGAGAAAAGGACATTGATTACCCCGTATGTATTGCCGGAGCAAGGGCTTGCCCGCCCGAAGACTGCGGCGGCATTGGAGGTTATGCGCATTTCCTGGAAATCATAATGGACCCTGATCACGAAGAATATGAAGAAATGCTGGATTGGGCCGGCGGGGATTTTGATCCGGAGCGCTTCAACCCAGATGAAGTCTATTTCGATGACCCTGATGACCGTTTTGAATATGCCTTTTCGTAACAAAAGAGGATTCAACAATCAAAAGATGTCACCTGCATTAATGAGTTCTTCATCAAGCATGCACTTTCGAGGCTTTTCGCTCAGTACGAAGTACACCTGCAAATAAACATATGTAGGACGCGATCAGAAATGATGAGTTCCGTTCGAAACATGCACCAGATAATTACCGCTTTCAGTACCGATTCATTCCGCGAGTACTGAAAACATAATGCTTTTAAGATTCAACATATGACTATTAGCTGAGATGTTTATTGACTAATTTAGTCATCTCGAACATTGAGACTTGCTTCTTCCCGTCGAATACCGCCAAGAGGTTCTCATCAGCATTGATATTCCTCTTATTCTCCGCATCTTGGAGATTATTCTTCTTTATATATTCCCATAGCTTCTTGGTCATTTCTGACCTTGGAAGAGGTTCATTCCCCACTATCTTAGCCAGCGCCTCGCTGGGTTTCATAGCCTTCATAAATGCCGGGTTAGGGATTCCTTCCTTTGCGACTTTTTTCTTCTTTTCTGCCATCATTCTCCTCCTTATGTTTAC